>JAKAZF010000331.1 GCA_021826605.1 Planctomycetota bacterium
CTGAGACGTTGTAAAAGCAGTGGTTTTATAGCACGTTCGAGCATATCATGTATTATAGGAAATAATTCCTGTTTTGCAATAATACTTGCCATTATTCATGATTTATGGGAATACCCGGCTTATTGGCGAGCTTCATGAACGGACCGAAAGGCGGCCAGCAACCTTCCGTGGTAGTGAAGATATTTTCACGGTGATATTGCAGGGCGGCGGGATCGGGCCTGAAGCGTTTGGGCAGGTGCAGAGGGGGAGGCCATGGCAATAAATATTTGCCGCAGCAAGGGGGCGAAATTCATTTTTCTTTTGAGGTGTTTTCAGCCCCCCCATGGGCAACGCTTTTCGCATGGATGATTCGCCGCGTTTCGCTTCCGCCGCTGGTGGGAAGTTCGGTGCAGAGATTGGCCGGGGCATGCTTATGGCCTCTGTTCATGAAAGGCTCACGTTTCACGGTCCCTTTGCATTGGCGATGGCCGCCGCCATGACATCGGAGAGTTTTCCCAGCGATTGGCTTAATGCCACGGCAAGATCTCCAGCCCCGGTGGATGCCGCCGATGCGGTAACCGAAGAAGTGCGGGTCAATAAGACTTTCCCGGATGTCGCCTCCATCAGCGTCCAGACGGCCTGCAGCTTGACCTCACCGGATAGATCGGCGGAGAATCGGTTGAACACCACCACGAGCAGCAGCGCATGTTTCCGTGGTTGCGGTTCACCGGGAATGATTACCGCACCGGGCGGCAGCCGATCTGCCAGATCAACTGCCAGTGTATGGCGTACCAGAAGATCCAATGGTGCCGCCCATTTTACAACACCATTGACATTTAAACGATTTGCCTGTGCACGGCGTACCAGGGATAACCGGTCCAATTCCGGCGGCAGTGTCATGCGACCGACAATGACTGGAGGTCCGGCGTATACCCGAACCGAATAATGAGGGACTGCGGAATCGAGGGTTATAAATTCCGTAGGCGGACTGGAACCGCAACCGTTTAACGCCATGGTCATCAACACCAGAATCAGGCCGGTAGTGGCTCGATATGTCATTTATCTAGACCTCCCTTGAATAAGTGCCTCCGGGTGGCGGTTCAGATAATTTGCCAGGGAACGAACCGCACGGGCGGTTCTGGTTAATTCCGCCACAAGATGCTGCAGATCTTCCTGTGTGTCAGGTCCGCCACCGGTAATGCGGGTGATGGTTTTGGCCATGACCGCGGCTGCGTCTGCCGTCTTCCTGATGCTGATAACAGTTGGCAGTATCCGTCCGCGAAGGCTACCGGTAATGGCCTGGGCATTGCCCAGTGTTTTATCCATATGAGCGAGGCTTTCCCTGATTTCCGGCGAAGCCGCCAATGCATTAAGCCGGGCGGAGAGTTTTTTAAGATTTTGGCCGATATCTTCAAGTGGAATGTTGTTGATTTTGTTGGAGATACGGTTGATCGAGGCAATCAGTTCGGTAAACCCACCGCCGCTGACCGCCGGAATTTCCGGAATGTTTGCCGCTGTACGCAGAATTTGTCCGCCGGCTTTTCCGGCCATAACCAGAGAAATTTCCTTGCCACCCAACAACAGGCTGGAGCTGGTAAGTTGCGCCCGCAATCCACGATCGACCAGTTGTGCCATCATTTTATCCAGCACGGCGGTTGATGACCGTGATTGATTGGCTCTGGTATGAATTCCGAATTGCTTCGGGTATAGCGCAAAAGTCACCGGCACGGTCATGCGCTGTTGTTGCGGGTCATATTGCAGGCTTACCGTACAAACCTGTCCGACCGGCCTACCGTCCAGTTTCACCGGTGCGCCGCCATGAAGTTCCGCGGCAGAACCTGTGAACCGGGTCGCGAACATCACGGACGGGCCGAAGAAAGCATCCAATGCACCGGCTTTGTCAGAATAGAGGTGATAAAAGGCGGGGATCGGCACCGGAGGTGCCCGTCTTGCCGTATCAAAGGCAATTGCGCCTTTCAAAATGCCGGCCAGCGGCGGGATGTCAACATTTAAGCCGCTGCCATGAAATGCAATATTAAATGCGCCCTGCCGCCAGAAGCGTACTCTCCCGGTGACAAGCCGGTCGAACGGGGTGTGAATAAATACTTTGAGTTGAATTTTCCCCCGATCGGCGTCATAGGACCACCCCAGCAGTTCCCCCACCGTCAGGCCGTGATATAACACCTGCGAACCACGGTGCAGGTTCCCCAGTCGCCGGGTATCAACCGTAAATGTTGTACCGGGCAGGTCCGGTTCAATATCGGGCGGGTGTAACAAGCCCTGGAATTTGCGGGTTGGATTGCCCCTGCCCGGCATCATTTCAATATCCGGCCCGGAAATCAGCCCGGCCAGATCGCCGCTGAAAATATCCGGTTGATTGATCCAGAATTTTGTCCCCTTGCGCAGAAGGCCGGCCACGCTGGAATCCATAGACAGCGTGGCTTTCACGTCGTGGCCGTGATCGGTGAGTTCTAACGTTTCGAGCGTTCCGATCTGTACGCCCCTGTAAATGACGGACGTACCACGGGGATTTAACCCATGGACTTCCGGGAAAGTGACGGTCACCGTAGGACCCCAGAAGAGCCATGTGCGAACCGCCAGAAATCCCACCAGAATCATAGCCGCCAGCGGCACCGACCATATCCATCCTCTCCACGGGGTAGCGCGAACATGCGCCACGGGTAAATTACGTTCACTGCGATCATTTTCCGCTTTCGAGCCGCCGGTGCGATCGCTGGATTCTTGATCTTCAGCCATGAGCGTTCTCCTTTAATTGCACCGCGTCCCACATGAGTCTGGAATCGAAGCTGCGCGCGGCGAGCATGGTTAATGTTACCACCAGGGCAAAGGGTAAAGCCGCCCGCCCCACATGAACCGCCACCACCCCCGGAAATGACAGCAACGGAGCCATAAGCGCGACAATAAAGGGGTCAACATTTGACCAGCGGCCTATTCTGTGAATGACGTGGTACAGGCGGGTACGAAACACCAGGTGGCGTTTTGATGCGTTGCGTACGCTCATGAGCATCCAGCTTAAACCGATGAGTTTAAGAAGTGGAATCAGGATGCTGGTGATGATGATAATGATTCCAAGTTCCCAATATCCGGCATCGAAAAGTTCACGGACACCTTCAATGATGGAATGCCACTTCATTCCACCGGGTTGCAGGGTATAACTCATCGCAAAATAATATGCCGGAAAATAGAGAATATAGCTGGCTACCACAAGCGCAGCGGTGCGATGCAAAGCGTCGGGCTTGCGATAAAAAAGACGCTTCCAGCAGCGCGGGCACCGGCGTCCCAGAAAAGAACGCGGTAATGTCAGATTACATTTTTCACAACTGATGACAGGCGCACCGCCAGGGTCGGATCGGTCAGGCATGATCGCGTGCCATATTCGATGCGGAGTCAGGCACCAGGGGCTGAGCATATGCAGACCCGCCGCCGCGATCAGGCACCATCCGCCCCACATGATTTCCCCTTGTAGCTCGACACTGGTTCGCATGTAAACAACCAGTCCCGCCAGAACCAGCACATCCGGCATGGCCCAGAGCTCAATGGCCTGGGCATAACGAAATACGCAACCGATCCATGCGGGACGGCGGCGTATGCGGATGGCAGTGAGAACAACGAGCATCAACACGGCGCGCAGAAAAGGAAATGCGATCGCGTACGCCGCAAACATGATCGCCAGCGCCGGCCAGTGCTCTGACCAAAGCGCAGAAACACCGCTGCTGATATAGTTCACACGGGACTGTGTGCCAATCGAAGCCTGCATTAAGGGCAGGAGGTTGGCGGGAAAAAGCAGCAGAAATATGGCAAGTGTCCAGGCCAATCCCAACGTGAGGTCCATGGGTTCAACGGAATCCAGCAGGCTTCCGCAGCGTATGCAGAATGCCGCGGTGCGTTCTGACAGTGATCCTATGTGCTGCTCTGTGCCGCAATGTTCGCAGGTAATGGCCATATTTCAATCCTTCTGAGCACGTTCCGCACAATCATGCAATGCAGCCGCCACAGATATCATGCCTTTCAGGCTCTCTCCATGATTTTAACGCCTTGGCAATGCGGCTTAAACCCTCGATGGTGAAATGTCCGGGGAGAGAGTTTGTCAGCGATTGTGCAACATGACTGCGATTAGTTCTGAACGCAATGAGAACATGACCGGCCCGTAAGCAATAAAAGGGATTGGACCGCGGATATCGCGGATGGCGCGGATACGGGGGGGGCGTCAACGAGTCCCGGCGCGCCGGGAAACAACGATTCTCGGCACACGGGACAGGTGCTGAATCTACTGATTAATACTGAATCTACTGCCAATACTGAACCAAACTGTAAATACTGACCAATACTGTTCTCGTGCCTGTGTGGTGAAACACGTTTTTATTCACAGGGAGGAAACAGAGGTGGACGGAGGATTTCAAGCAACGATGCTTACTGACTATACTGACCAATACTGACCAATTACCGTAATCGCGTTGCTGTGGTGAACTATCCGGGCTATCCGCGCAGTA
>JAKAZF010000332.1 GCA_021826605.1 Planctomycetota bacterium
GCCCCAGAAAACTAATTATCCCCAACAGAGGCTGGTAAATGCCGTTGATAAAAGCGGCGTGCATATTGTTGGCGGTGTTGACAGCCTGCAGATCATTGAATACATCCAGATTCTGGTATTGGCGGTTAAAGGCATTCACCACCCGCATGCCCGAGATGTTTTCAGCCAGATTGGTACTCACACGGGTCCAACCTTCCCGGGTAAGCCGCCAGGCGTGCCCAATTCGCCGCCGATAAAGAATATTGGTGAAATAGAGGACGGGGCCAAGCCAGAGTACCGACAGTGCGATGCGCCAGTCGAGCAGAAGCATCATGATGGCGGCCAGCAGCATCATGGTGAGATTATTGACAAGTGTATTGACGCCCCAGACGATGAAATTGCTCATTGAGTCAATATCACCCGTGCCGCGGGTGAGAATGCGCCCAAATCGTGTTTTATCATAATAATTCATGGATAATCGCTGCAGTTGCTCAAAGACATCCAGGCGCAGCTTGAAGAGCACTTTTTGTCCATAGTACGTGGTGTACCAGATGACCTGCCGCTGAATTAGCAGCGCCGTTGCCATGGTCAGTCCCCAGACAAGGATGGTCGTCGTGATATTCAAATAAGCCACGCTGGCATGCGGCCAACGGGAAGTATTTTTTAATACGCCGAACAGCGCACCGCACTTGATCAGCCATAATGAGAATATATTAGGTTTTTGGCCCGGAATGTCGGTATCGACCAATTGCTGCAGGAAGCGCGGTGTGACAAGTTCCAACCCGCTCATAACCAGGCCGGCAAAGGCCATAAACAGATAACCATTGCGGTAAGGTGCCATCCATTGCCACACGCCCCGCAATATTTTCCAATCGAGCGCGCGGTAATCGGCTTCAAAATCAGGCTTAAACGAGGCGGCACCGGAGACGCCCCGGTCATGGCGACGGGATATCCAGGGACGGGTTTTCAAGGGTACATCCCCGCGTTTCATGGATGCACCTCGACGGTGGGCTTTTCAATCAGGGATGATTCAAATCCCATGAGTTGAATGCGGGCAATGTCGCGGTAGTGTCCCGACTGCGCCAGCAGTTGCTCCTGCGGGCCGCTTTGGGTGATAAAACCGGTTTCCAATACCAGCACCTGATCAGCGGCTTTGACGGTGCTGAGGCGATGGGCAATCACAAAAAGCGTCCGATTGCGCAGCAGTTCACGCAGGCTTTGGCGGATCAGGGCTTCGGTGCCCGGATCAATGGCGGCGAGAGCATCATCGAGAATCAGGATGCGCGGATCGGCCAAAATGGCGCGTGCGATGGCAATACGCTGTTTTTGCCCACCAGATAACGTCATGCCCCGCTCACCAAGGATAGTATCGTATCCGTCGGGCATCTGATTGATAAATTCTTCGGCCTGCGACAGCCGCGCTGCGCGCCGTACCAACTCCATTGGAGCGTTGGGGTTGGCATATCGGATATTGGCGGCGACCGTATCTGAAAACAGGAACGTCTCCTGAAAAACCACGCTGACGTTACGGCGCAGGCTGCCGAGAGAGACATGCCGAATATCGGCACCGTCTATGAAGATAGCCCCGCGTTGCGGGTCGTAAAAGCGGGCGAGAAGTTGCATCAGAGTGGTCTTGCCGGCACCGGTCGGACCAACAAGTGCCACCATCGATCCGGCCCTTGCCGTGAAAGATACATCCTGCAATACCGGATTTTCGGGCTTATATCCAAACGTGACAGCGCGAAACTCAACGTCTCCCCTCCCGGCTGGCAGTTCCGGTGATCCGGGGGTATCAGTTACTGATGGATCGGCATAGATAATCTCAAAAAATCGCCGGGCCGAAACAATCGCCGTCTGATATTGATTCGATATTTGATTGATCTGCTGTAATCGCGACAGAATGGCCCCCATCGCTATGCCGAAGACAAAAATATCACCGGCAAAAAGCACCCCATGCACAGCCAGGACGCCACCAATAAAAAACAATAAAAGGTTGGCGATGGTGGCAATACCTCGAATGGTGGGGACAAATGCGGCCCACATACCTACCGTCTGCATGGTCTGATCAAACAGGCGATCGGTCTTCTCCTGATATTTACTAATTTCCATTCGTTCAGTCGCGAACGCCTTGACCACGTGCACGCCGGCCACCGCTTCACTGTAAACGCTGACCATCTGATCGCCGGTGTCCATGAGTGATTTTTGAATCGGCTGCATGCGCCGCCCGAAATAGCGTATGTAAAGAATCCAAAACGGAATCGGCAGCAGTGCCGCAAGGCCCATCCATGGGTTGATAGCCGCCACCAGTAGATTGTAGCCAATGACGTAGCCGACGATTTCTGCGGCCGATACAAGTGAGAGGTTCATAAAAAAGCGAATATTGTGCAGATCAGAAAGTGCGCGGTTGATGATCTGCCCCGTTGAATGTCGATCATGAAAACCAAAGCCGAGATGCTGCAATTTGTCATATGCCTGTGACCGCATGAAATAGACCATGTCCATGCTGAGTTTAGTATTGGCCAGAGAGCGAAACAAATTGGTTATCGCCAGGAGAATGGTCGTCGCGGCGAGCAGAACCAACAGCCACACAATGGCGTGGAAAGTGGTTGCATTGGCCATCGACTGGTGGTGAGCCATGGGCTTGAGATGAAAATGACCGCGTGACGGGGCGAGCGGACCATGAGGCGACAGGTGGCTGAGGGTATTGATGATAACACGAGTTAAATTGGCACCGAAAATTTCCAGAAAAACCGCCAGGCCGACCAGCACGCACGCCACAGCGGCCGTATATCTCACTGGCTTGACAAATTGCGTCATCTCACGCACCAGTTGAAAATTGGTCATGCGATCGAGGTGCCTAAGTCGGCTGGTTGCAGACGGCGGATTGTTGTCGGATTGGCTGTCCATATTGCTGCTGACCGTGAATGTTGAAGTTCAGTACCTGACCTGCTGATGCCCATCAGCAAAAGTTATATGCGTCTGCCATCGCTGCTCTGCCTCCTGCGAGCGACGAGTGCGCCCAATTGTCATCAATTAGGCGCGGACATTTGTGAACTGTGCGACGGCGTGTAGCTCTTACCGTGGGTGTGGAGGAAACCCGCAGTTGTATTGGCAATCTGAGACAGAAGGGAATCTTCCACGGCGGTATGCGTCTGGGTCATGGCTAAGTTTGGGGGTACTTTCGCCGTTACCAATTCGCCGGGAGCGGCCGTCCTGGGCCAGAGGCGTTTTCCCGATTCGCTGACGAGTTTTACGTAGGCCTGAGCGTCACCCTCCGTAATCTGTTTGGCACTGAGCAATCGATTACGAAACCTCTCAATATAGACATAAAGGACGATGTTAGCCTTGAGGGCCTTGGCAATATCAGCGATGCCCATCTCCCGATAGGTAACCGGATGGTTTTTCATCAAGGCGATGAGGCGGTAGGCCGGCACCAACCGCTTGGTCACACCCGCACGATAGAGGTCTTGATTGGTGGCGGTGATGAGCTGCGACATGGCATGGATACTCAGCGGACTTATCGATGAGGAATCAACCAGCACCAGCACCCGATCTTTGCTTTTGATGTGATAAACACTTTCACTGATACCGTTGCCTGCCAGCAGGTATTCCAACTGACATCCGCTGCAGCAAAAAAACAGAAGTGCAAGGACCACACCGGATACTGATTTGAGTTGGCAATATTTATTAATCATTCGGGATGCGCCGTCCATGGATAAAAACATCTGACCACCGATCTGCCGAAGCGTTGAAGCGTATTGTAAAGTACTGCGCTGCTATCGGTGTGAAAGACCGGTTCCGGCCCGGATTTGGGCCAGAGCGTGTTGATCAGGGTTGAAAACACTCGACCATCTCCCGGCAGGTGCGTATCGTACACTGCCACGTGGGCTTCAATATGCCCCTGCATCAGGTTGCGTCCCCCTTGCGAATGTGTATGAAACTTTATAACTTCAATGTAAAGTACGCGATCCACACCGAAATGCCTGCCGATGGTTTTTACCGGCAAGGCATCCCATCCCGGGGTAGAATCCTGGTAATGGATGACCTCGGCGGAGGGCAGCAATTTGCTTTTGGGCAAGTGCTTTCGCAATTCATAGGCGACGAACGACGAAACTTCTTTCCGTGCCTGCGGATAAATAAACCCCGTCGAACTGTCCGTATAGACCAGTATCAAAACACTTTTTTTCTTCATACCGGTGTACTGCGCCGCTACCGGCTGACCAGCTACATCGGAATAGACGCCGCCGAAAAAGCCGCACCCCCCCAGTGCCACCGGAAGCAGAAGCGCCAACACCAGCAGACCGCGATTCATTATCCGAGGCCACCATTGAGTTATACGCATTCAGCGCTCCGCATCTTCCGCAAATAAAACCAGTCCGCAATCCACTGCCGCTCACATTGCGGATTCATCACTACTTCGACGTTGATGACTGAAACCAACTCATTGCCATGAATCTGTCAGACCATCTCGGCCCAATTCCACGCGGATCCGTCCGATTCCGG
>JAKAZF010000333.1 GCA_021826605.1 Planctomycetota bacterium
AATTCATGATGCCTTGCTCGGGTAATCGACGGGACGCTGGTGCACATGCAAATGACCACCGGGCACCGCGAACACTCGATGCCGATTCAGAAATATGAGTCGGCGGCTGGGATTTGCAGGCAGCCACAGGGCGAGGGGCATTTTGGCCCCATCCGGCGGTGCCACTCTGTGGCGTATCGAAGTAATGCACCTGTGGCCGCACCGCGTGGCGGATGCCACGGCCGCGTTGCCAGACTGCGGTCGTTGCCGAAACAGGTTCCTGCGAAAGAACTGGCGTATGCCGTGGTTTTGGGAATGATTTTAGATGCGGCTCGACACCTCTCAACACATGCGAATGGAACAGCGAATGAAACTCGCTCCACGCATGATTCAGTCGATGGAAATTCTGCAACTCTCCACCATGGCTCTTGAGGAACGCATCGATCAGGAACTCGCGGCCAATCCCGTATTGGAACGCGCCGACTCTGTCGACGGCTTGACTGATTCCACAACTGTTGCCGGCATGCCCGCTGAGGCCGCCGCACCCGAACCGGCCAGCGACAAAGCATCGACCAATCAAAATAGCTCTGACTCCTGGGAGGATGGCAATCGCAGTTCCAAGCCGCGGTCGGCTGGTTCCGCGGATGACCGCGATCCCAAGGCCGAAGCAATCGCTAACACGGCGGCGCGCAGCATGTCGCTCTCGGAGGCGCTTTTGCAGCAATGGGTTTTGGCTGAACTTCCCGATCGCATTCTTGAAGCTGGCAAAATCCTTATTGACTGGGTTGATGATGACGGGTACATCCGTGATAGCCTTGATACAATTTGCCGCAAGCTGCCGGAAGGAATCCGACGCGACGATATTCAGGCGGCATGGCCATTGTTGCAGAAGCGGCTCGAGCCGCCCGGTATTTGTGCCCGCAATCTGCAGGAAAGTTTACTGCTGCAATTGGATGCACTGGCCGAAGAGCAGAAGCTGGACCTCACCATCCCGCAGACGCTGGTTCGCGATTACCTCGAAGATCTGGAAATGAATCGCCTGCCCCACATCAGCCGCAAAAGCGGTCTTACGCTTGAACAGATCAACGAGGCGCGGCAATTCATGGCAAGACACTTGAATCCCCGTCCAGGACGGCTGCTGGTGGATGCCAAGGTGCCTTCGGTAACCCCCGACGCCATTATTGATATTGACGAGCAGACCGGCGAATACCGCATACGACTGACAGATGACCGGCTGCCTCGTCTGTGCGTTAACGAGGTATATAACCGCATGGCCCGGGTGAAGTCCGTCGATGAAAATACCCGGCATTTTATTAATAATAATATTCGTAATGCCCGCTGGCTTATTGAATCCATCGAGCAGCGACGCCACACCCTTTTGCGGGTACTGCGCGTGGTGGTGGACGCTCAGCGGGATTTTATTGAATTGGGGCCGGAATATCTCAAACCGTTGCCGATGACGACTGTCGCGGATCAGCTCGGTATTCATGTAGCGACGGTAAGCCGCGCCGTCGCGGATAAATATGTGCAAACACCCCGGGGGGTCTTCGCGTTGCGGCAATTTTTCACGGGTGGTATGGAAAATGCCGCGGGAGAAGCGGTTAGCTGGGACGCGGTCAAAGCCAAGCTGATGGAAGTCATCGCCCATGAAGACAAGAAAAATCCTCTGAATGATGATGAAATTGTCGAGGCACTTAATAAACTCGGACTCACATTGGCGCGGCGCACAGTTGCCAAGTACCGTAAATTATGCAAGATTCCGCCCGCACGCAGGCGTCGGCAGTTTTAATTGCGCCAACCGCCCCGTGCCTTGGGGCATCATGGATTGAGTTCCGTGCTTTCCCACGTGGCCTGTGACTGACGGGTGTGGTGCCATCGCAGGTGGCGTCCCCGGCGTATTTCCAAGGCATCAATTTCCTCAATGTGGCCCGCGATCTCTGCAAACGTGGCGGGAAAACGCACCGGAATTTCATCAATGACCGTCGGTGTGCAGCGGTCGCCCGGCGCAGGACCCAAAAAAAGTGTTTTCGAAGCGGCGGAGTGGGCTTCCCAAAATCTCTGTAATCGCTCGTTGTGTTGCGCGTCTTGGCTATCCCCCCGGAATATCTTCCAGGTTGCCAGCATGCGCAGTGCGATGCGCGACTCGGAAAACCACAGACAAACTTCTGCCATCGGTCGCCGGGCCAAATGTGCAACCTTCGCGCTGCGGACGTCTGCACTTATGCTGATCGTCATCTGCTGCGGATCAAATTGTCTTATTACGACCGTGCGTACCCGCCCTATGTCAGAATCATCCACGCTCGCCAGCGATCCGAGCAGCGGTACGCTTTCCGTCATGCCATCACAGACCAGGTTTTGAATAGGCAATAGTGAATCAATGGGCACAAATAATACTCCGTAAATGATTCGTAGGCTTCCACGATCGGCACATCACGCAAGCACAAATCAACTATTTCGCCCGTTATCGCGGGATACGTTTAAGCCGGGCCACCTGTTCTTGAATGTAGCTGAAAATCTTCCGAGCTTTGGGAACTTGGTACAACTCCAGCACCGGCGTGGTCTCATCCAGGCTCTTGATGGTGATGGTTCCAATTTTCAATGTGCGCTGTATCAATCCCTGTCGCAGTTGCATGTCCTGTATGGACGCCAGAGATATCCAGTCAATCTGACGGGTAAATACACCGGTGTGCAGTTCCACACGTTCCGGCCCTACGAAACAGCGGGATGACCGTGTCCCGAGATAAATCAAAAATACTACAATAAAATCTACTATCAGCACGGAAAAAAAAATAACCCCGGCGTAGGGGCGCAGCGCGGGAAACAGATAAACGCCTGAGGCCAGTACAGCCACGACCAGGCAAACAGTATATTTAAAAAAGTTATCCCATTGTGAGGTGCTTACCCGGTAAGCAAACTGGATTTCGGTCATGTCATCGTCCGTGTCCGCTTTGGCATGCGGCGAAACCGCCAATGGCTCCTCATTAGTTTGCGACGTTGACTTATCATCAAGGTGTTCGCCACAAAAACGGCACTTTTTAGCCGACGCCAGTATCCGTTCCGCGCAGAACGGACAATTTTTGAAACTTCTCAGAGGGGCACCTGCGACCGGCCTATCGGCTGATGCACGCTGCACCAGCACCGGCATCAATACTCGATGGCAGCTTTTGCAGACCACCGGCGAGCCAATATCGCGGTCGGTAATACCCATGATGCTGCCGCAGGTACACGTCACCTGCAACGAGAAAGCATCATCATGGGGCATTTCAGTTGAAATGGGCAGGCTCCTTTGGCTGTTTCAACAACGGCATTACTTTCGAAGCAAGGCTGCATCCAGCAGATCAATTCGGCACCGTGTAGCCAGGTAAGACGCTGACCGGGCCGATATCGACAATGTCCCGGCACCATGCAGAGGCAGTCTTACAAAATGCACTGGCATGCCGGCGTTCAGCACCTTGGACGTGTACACATGATGCCCATCGATGCGTATCGAGATATACCCGCGTCCAGTCGCCTTGGCCGAATCATCCATCTGAACTGCAAACAAAAAATACCGGTATTGCCCACCGAGTTGATAGGTGACGCTGCACGGTGCCTCCATACCCAATCCATGCGAATAGGTAATTCCATCGACGTGCAACGGGCCTCCCACGGCATTGCGATTCCGCTGCAAGGGCCACGGCTGGCCAAAAAGTGGCGTTTGTCGATAGGTGTCGGGTTGGACCGATGCCAGCCACGTCACTTTCCCGCCGATCATGTCGATTTCACCGACGGTCGAAATCGGCACCTTTAATTCCACTCCGGTAATCGTATGAATGCCGAGCAATCCGTTGACAAGTTGGATGGACGTGGCTTTAAGCATGGAACCATTGAAAAGTGTGACGGCAAATTTGGTCCCCCCCTTATTTCGCGTTGGCAGGCCACCCAGGACGAGTTTCTCTATGCGCGACCAAGGCGTCCATTCGGTTCCCAGTGCACTGTGCATTTCAACACCCCGCGCCCCGGCCGCCGTAAAAGTGCCCTTAATCATGCCGCCGCTCGGAAAATACACCCGGTCATGGGCCGCCGCTCGGTGGGTGTGCAATCCGCGGCTACTCTTACCGAGTCCGATGGCGTCATTTAGAGGAACGGTTACCAATCCAAAGCTGGTTTCAAGATGAAAATTCTGGCCGTGTGAAGTAATCTTCTGTCCACAAATCCAGCCGCCATCCTTCAAAAATATTCGCCATTTACTGGTCAAGCCTGGTGAAAACGTCAGGTTGCGTGCCGAAATCAGCCCGGCCATGGACACTCTGCCACTCTGACCTGCCCGATTCTTGAAAAGCAATTCGGGGGTGCGGCCTGATTGAATATTGATCAGTTGGATGCCAACAATTTTCGTAAATTGGTTCCGCCGCGTCAGTCTTGCCAGCAGTAATTGCCAGTCCTCACCCTTCACGCCGTTTATTTCAGTTCGGCCGAGAGCCATCGGTGGAGAAGGCATCAGCGGCTGG
>JAKAZF010000334.1 GCA_021826605.1 Planctomycetota bacterium
ATTATCGGTCATTGGTGGCCCTCGTATCCGCGTTATCCGCTTAGAGAGTTTACCCCGTGCGCGCCGGGGCGGTCCATTCAATAGGATTTCCCAGCGGACTCCAGCTTCGGTTCGAGGCCCCGTTGTTCCGATGCGATTTCCGCTGCCACTACGTTCACCCACATCACCACCGATTACACGGATTAAACGGATAACGCACAGACCATGCACCTTCGACGCCGTTTCCCGAATCCGTGTCATCGGTGAAATCCGTGGTACTCTTCCGTCATCGAACTGATAAGCACGATAAAAAAGCCGCCCCGGCGCGCACGGGATGTGCTCCCCGTATCCGCGTTATCCGCGCCATCCGCGGTCCATTCAATAGGACCTCCCAGCGGACTCCAGCTTCGGTTCGAGGTCCCCGTTGTTATGATGCGGTCTCCACTGCCACGACGTTAATTTCACGTCACCACCGATTACACGGATTAAACGGATAACGTGCGAACCATGTCCCCTGAGAAACCTCTCCGTATCCGCGCAGTCCGCTTAGAGAGTTTACCCCGTGCGCGCCGGGGCGGTCTACCCCGTCACACCAAAAACACACAAACACGCTCGATGAGAAGTCAGGAGCTAGGAGTCAGGAGTCAGGAGTCAGGAGGATTGTGAAGCGCTGCGCTTTCAATTCCTTCGAGGTTCCAGGTTCTGGAATCTGATCCACCAAGTGCATGAATTAAACAGCCAACGAGTATTGTTTGCGCTCGGCCCAATCTATAAGCCGTTTTCGGAACCGTGGAAACGGCACAAACATCTGAAAAAATGGGGTGCCACCTTCATCGCCTGGTGGGCGTTAAGCCTCACCGTACCGATCCCCTCTGACAACGGCTCCCCGCATCCCTCTGGTACCGGTTTGACCTGTTTCCGCCCAGGCCTGCATTGAGTGGACGCCAAAAAAAACAAAAAATGTCATTGTTTTTCGGACTTATACCGATAAATAAGAAAAAGTGAAAAATGTTCAAGTTTCACTTGCATTACGGTATAAGGAAGGTTTAGAATACTTCTAGCGGGCATCACCCCCGCATGCAGTTCTGATATTTGTAAGGTCCCTGAATACCATTTTTTCAGGGCGTTGAGGTGGTTGAGAAGGTCGAATTTAAGGAGATTGCACATGGAAAGTCATTTTCCGCGTTGTGTGCAGTGTATCGCACCCCTGCAAATCGGTACGGGCGTGGGCGGCGCATTGAAAAGTATTTTCTGCAAAACGGTAAAATGCCCATCCTGCGGCACCCAAGTGCGCTTAACCGATGCCCAGGTGATGGCTGAGACGTTTGCCGCATGCGTAAGCCGATTCCGCGAGAAACTCAATCAGGCATTGGATGCCGCGCCGCATTTATCACAGCATGAAGCGCTTCAGGCAGTTGGCGCGACAGATTTATCACGCGATTCACACCGCCTGCACACGCGCGATGAGCTTTGCCGGGTAACCGCCCGGATTTTGCGCATGGCCCTGCGGCATGAGGCTTTGGGCCACGAAAGCCTGATAACCGTTGAAACCATAACCCGCGGACTGCGGCCCAGAGCCATTCGCATTCACGCCCGCAGCGATGGCCACGGTTCCCCCGAAGCTCTATTGATGATTGCCCGCGTGGCTGATGATGATTACGTGACCTTTGAACCGCCGCTGCAGCCGCAGATTAAAGCGCAGGCCAAAGCGCCGGCGGCAGGCGTTGTGCGGCGGGATATCAAAGAACAACCGGCGAATGAGGAATCTCGGCCTGGTGTGGTAGGAGTATAAGCCGCGCAAGCGGTGTGTATTTACCGGCGGCGGCACGGCGGACAGTCGCTATGCCGTCCGCTGGAGGGGGGATCCAGTGGCGTTGTCGCCACCCTGTGGTGACTCGCCGCGGAATGTATTCCGCTTTTTATTTTGGAAAAATCCCGCCAGCACCTGAGACTTTATAGGGTAACTCGGTCGTCGCGTGCCCTCCGGCCGGTGCCTGTAATATCAGGCGAGGGTTGGCTATAATCTGGTGATGTTCCGTGCCCTCGGTCCGGAACCGGGCTTACATACAGCCGCCAGACGGCAAGGTCTCGCCTTTGACTACGGAGGTTCCCGGTTGGCCGCTTTGAAGTACGGCAATTCCCGCCGCTACGCTTTCCGGTCTTCGGAGGTACACGGTGAACCATGATTCTCGCAAGACACCAACAGCACAACGAATCAGGTCCTTGCGCCGGCTCGCCATATTTGCCGTTTCGTTTATCAGTTCGCTTTTGTTCGGTGCGTATTTTGTTATTTTCGAGGCGATCTTCATTGCGTTTCTGCCCGCCCACATCGGAAGGCGCTACCTTGGGCTTGCCGGATCACTGGCGATACTGCTCCTCTGGGTCTTGGGAACGGCTTGGTACCGGCGGCGCAAACAAATTATCTATCGCGAAAATCCTGCCATGAGGGCCGCCTTTTTTCTTGGATATGCAGCGGCCGCTCTCGCTTACACCTTTGCGCTTCGTTGAAAGGCAGACGCTACGGAAAACCATTAAGGCTGGCCTCGGTGTGCAAGACACATCACAACCAGGGGACGGATTTTTTTTAACTCAATTCGGTCTGGCTTGCCATACCGAATGTAAAGAAAGGACCGATCAAGCTGCGGCCCGGAGGAAATGTGCCCTGCGGTCCGTGCATCGCGTTACTTGGATCGAGTTAGATAGCTTGCCTAATCTCGTTCGCACCCATTGAGGCCCCGGGACGAGTATTGATCAATCCGCTGGTGCCGGTATTGTCGCACTCGGGTTGTAGGTTGGCTTGGTTTCGGTGTTCGATGCCGGTGCTGCGGTTTTAACCGCGCTGCCCGCGGCATCCTTCAGGGGGCTGGACCGCTCGCGCTGAATGGCCTGGTAAACTTCCTTGCGGTGCACGGGCACGGTGTTGGGGGCATTGATTCCCAGTCTTACTTTATCGCCGCGAATGTCCACTATGGTGATTTCAATGTTATCGCCAATCATGATGCTTTCATCGCGCTGACGTGAGAGTACCAGCATACATCAACTCCTTGACTTGTCAGCATAACTCCATTTATTTCCGCGACCGGACTTACACCCTCCGATCGGCCTGCCTTCTGAATTTCCGCGTCTGCCATACGCCTTATTGTATCGCCCCGGTCGCAAGAATTCCCATGTTTTGAAAACCCTCCGGCCTTGTCGCCATGGCCCGCCGGCTTACGGGCAGTAAACACGTTTGCTCACTTTCCGATGGCGTTGGGGCGGGGACGAAATTTTTAATTTCGGGCATATCCGGCAGTGATACGCATATTCCGCATCGCGCCGCCGCATGGATCAGTATTGGATGGTTAAATTGGACCGTTAACCCATGACCGAAATTTTCCAATGGTACATAGGCCTCAATGCTTTGAACGTCATCCGCGGCCAAAATAGGCAGGATGTCCCGTTGGAGGCTCAGTTGGTAGCCCGGTATGCACGTTGTCGCAGCCATCAGCCGGACTGCCAGGGCCGGCTGATTGGCACTTTGCAGCCACACGCGGGAGTCGTCCTCCGCGTGCCGGATCCATGCAAAGTGTCGGCAGGACTGATGGCCCGGCAGGCCGTTATGCAGCGTAAAAACTTCCGATGCCAGCAGTTCAATGGCACCAAAACGTTGTGATTCAATAATCATGGTTATCAGCACTCCGTTGCAACTCAGGACAGCCCTGATATCGCGATGCACGAATCTGTTCCCAAAACGCAGGCCGGTAATCGCATGGCCTGTTATGTTTATTCGTGCAAATCCAGTGCTTTCGTCCAATAAATATTGAAATTATCCCGAAAGTAACGATTTTGCGAATAATCGGCGGTGGCTGAGGTGCGATGGCGTCCAATCCGGGCAACTGGCCATAGATCAGGCATAGGTGCCAAGTCCTGATCTAAAGTTGTCACATTATTGTTCCCCGGCGCGGCGGGGTTCGTTGAGTGTGACTCATTGGCCATTTTCTCATGGTGTCCGCAAGCCATTGCATCCATGTTGCGGAAGCGGTAACAGGCCCTAAGCGCGGCAAAATCAGTTCCATCGCTAGAAAGTTTTTGCCATGTGCTTTAACATACCGCCGGCTTATTTGGATTGAAAGGATATGATTCATGCCTGAAACTGGGGTTGCTCAAGTTGGTTTAATCGGTCTGGCGGTTATGGGCAAAAATCTGGCCCTGAATATTGCCGATCATGGTTTTAATATCGCCGTGTTTAATCGTACCACGGCGGTGACACAGGAATTTATTCAGGAAAATCCCTCCACGCCCGGAAAATTGGTGGGTTGCGACACCCTGACCGATTTTGTGCTGGCAATAAAAAAGCCGCGCGTGATTATTATCCTGGTGAAAGCCGGTGCCGCGGTTGATGCGGTTACCCAGCAGCTCATCGAAGCGGGTGTGGATAAAAATGATATCGTCATTGATGCCGGTAACAGCCTGTGGACTGATACCATACGCCGGGAAAAG
>JAKAZF010000335.1 GCA_021826605.1 Planctomycetota bacterium
TATCAAGTCCGCTACGTGACCTTTAACGCGGATTTGCTCAAAGCCGGCTTGAATCGCATAACACTGGGCTTTACGCGAGCTTTTAAAGCTCCGGCAACGTATGCACAGCAAATGCGTTATCACCCCACGCCGGTGGGTGCCGTCATTTATGATGCGATTCGCCTGCAGGTTATGCATTAATACATGGATAGGATACCGCGATGCCGAATCTGATGAACAGAGCGGGTCTGGCGGCGATGCCGTTTGAGGCGGCGGCAAGAGAATAAACTAATTTTAATGTGTATAAAAAGGAAGTTTCTCCATGGCACTGAAAACATCTCTTCGGACCGATCGTCGTGATTTTATGAAACTCGCCGGACTGGCGGGCATTCTGGGTTTCAGCATGGGGGATCACGCCACCTACGCCATGGTTGGCTCGCCAGAACGGCATTTTTCCGCACCGGATCGCATCCGATATGACGGCCTGAGCCTTTTTGTCGAGAACAAGCCGTTCTTTCTTTATAGCGGGTCCTTCCATTATTGCCGCTGTCCGAAAGAATTGTGGCGCGATCGGTTTATTAAAATTAAAGAAGCGGGATTTAACACGGTGCAGACCTACGTGCCGTGGAACCTGCACGAACCGCAAATGCCGGAAAGTCCGGACGATTTTTCCAAAGTGGATATGAGCCTGCTGGATGGGTTTCTTACCATGGCTGCGGACGTGGGCTTATATGCCGTTGTCCGCGTGGGGCCTTACATGTGCGGAGAGTGGGATACCGGCGGCTATCCCCAATGGTTGATCGCAAAAATGCCCCCGCATTATCGCGGGATGTGGGTACGCAGTGACAATCCGGAATATACCCGTTGGGCCAATCACTGGATGCACGCGGTGTGCCAGACCGTCGCAAAACATCAGATTATCCGCAAGCCGGTAGGGCAGCATGGCGTTATTCTGGTGCAGGTGGAAAATGAATATGCGCTTATCGGCGTGCCCTTGGATCAGAAGAAAAAGCACCTTGAAGATTTGATCCAGCAGGCGTGGAAAAATGGTATTGATGTTCCGCTGTTTACGAATCTCGCAGGCTTTATCATCGGCAGCCACGCCAAAATCGCCGGCCAGGTCTTTGACACCATTGATCGTTATCCCGGATGGCAGCTACCGGCCATGGGCCATCGCATTCACCATTATCGCACGGCCCAGAAAAATGCGCCCGTGATGGCAGCGGAAATGCAGGGCGGATATTTTACCAGTGTGGAAGCCAAGCCTACGCTCAAAACCGATTCCGATAACTATCCTGACAATGTTAGCCCGGAGCAGATTAACGCCCTGACTCTGTATTCCATGCAGCACGGCATGACCGCCTTAAACTACTATATGCTTTTCGGGGGAACCAATTTTGACGGCCGCGCGGGACTCAACGTGGCAACAACCTATGACTACAGCGCGCCAATACGTGAATGCGGCGGCGTAGGTGCCAAATGGTTAAAGGTAAAAGCCATCGGCGAAATGCTCAAAACACACGGTCCGGCTCTGGCACGAGCGGTCCATGCGCCAATCCAAGTTCAGGGCGCGGGAAAAAGTATCCAAATCGGGGCTCGCCGATCTCCGGATGGCGGAACATATATATTTGTATTTAACTCCAATCGTTCCCGCAGCCAGAGCGGGCGGTTCACCGCTTCAGTCGGGAACTTCCGCAACTTGTCCGTTTCCTATCATCTAAGTGCCGCTGATTTCAAAATTCTTTATCTGCCCGCCCATGCCACGGACGCGGCGGGGGGCCAATGGCTGCCGGAAGTTCAACGCCTTCCAAAGCGGCCCACTGATTTACCAGCGGAAGTTCCAATTAAAATGCTCAAACATCATGCTGATGAACTTCCCACCCAGTGGCACGCGGTGCCCGAAGGCAAGACGCTGGCACAAATGGGCGTTTATGACAGCGGCTTAAGTTATTACCGCGCCGCCATCGCTGTTAAAAATCACAGTTCCCGCGGTTCAGCAGCTTTGGCGCTTGCCTTGGCGGGGCAGGATTCCGCGATTGCGCTGATTAACGGAAAAATATGTCATCCGATTACCACGAGCGGATCGCCGTCTATTGTCCCGCTAACGGGCGAAATTTCCGGCACCATCGAAGCGACCCTGCTGTACGAGAACATCGGTCATGCCAACAGCGGATGGAATATGCAGGAAGGATTTGGTATTCAGAACACGGGCCTTATGCCGTATAGTCCGCATGAAGGCGTGATAGCGAACTGGCGGATTCAGATGATCAAACTTCCCCGCCATGTGGAAAAGCTCCGTGGAATCCAGCCGAACATTGACGATAGCTCCTGGCAGCAAGTGAACATCACAGGCCTTCGTCCCCATCAGATCGGCCATCGGAAGGCGGCCATTTATCGCACCGCCATCCACCTGACCGCCGATGAATTGCAGGCCGGTAAAACCGTCCTGCGATTTGGTGTGGTTTCCAGCCGCGGTTGGCTGTTCGTCAACGGCCGGGCAATGGGGATGATGGGCGGAGCCGGCGCAGCAACCGATATGGCTAAATCCTTGCGGACCGGGCGCAACGTTATTGCCATTGTGGTGCAGGAATTAGGCAGTTGGGGCGGCCTTGGCGAAGCGCAACTGCTGCACCATGCCAACGCCTGGGGACAGCAGACCGGCACTCTGTTTCTTTCGGGAAAACCCACCGGTATTGCCAACGGCTGGCACCATGCGGAATTTGATGATTCACAGTGGCCTTCGCAAAGCGTTGGCTCGTCTGCCAATACGCCGCCTGCATTGCTAAACTGGTACCGCATGGAATTCGCTTTGCCTGCGGTGCAAGGCAATATTTGGCTTCCCTGGTGCCTGCGTCTGGAAGCCGCGGGAAATGGATTTCTCTACTTAAACGGCCACGCAATTGGCCGGTATTGGCAGCATGGCGGCCAGCGGGAATTTTATATGCCGGATAATTGGCTCCATGCGGCGGGCAGGAAAAATGTGCTGGCTATGTGCCTGCGCCCGGTAGATAAAGCTACCGCCATCGCCGCCGCCACAGTGGTGCCGTACCGCGTCTATGCGGAGCATCGCAACGCATGAGGTAATCAGGGTTAAATTTCCGGGCTGTTGGGGCAGGGTTCGGGTTTTCTGCGCAGGAGGTTTTTAGCCAATACGCCCGGCGCTTCACGGATCGCCCGTATGGGGTCAAACCCGACTGCGGTAAAACGATAGCGCAGGAATTCGGAAAAACGTCCGGCATAAAAAGCCTGGCGTGACAAGTCACAAAGTTGTGCAAAATGCCAATCCCGCTGAATTTTCCGGGCGGCGTTCAGAGATCGACGGCAATCCGGGCAGTGGCGCGCCAGCAACTTCCGGTACTTGTGCTGAATGCGGCACTCCATGGAATACCGGCTCTGAACCCCGGAAAGATGTCCCGGTGTGCCTTCCTGGTAATAAGCCAGCACTTCGGGAATGCCGACAAGACTATATTTTTGTGCGATGCGAATGCACAGTTCCCAGTCTTCCGATGCCACGAGAGTTTCGTCAAATCCGCCTATTTCCGTCAGTACATCCCGTCGCACCATCATCGCTGTTGGCCAGGGTATTCTTAACGCCAACACGTCATGCAGAGATAGCCGGTCACCGGGATAGTAAATCCCCTTGGTCCCTGCGCGGTCGGTATGCTCCACGCGAATGGCACAATGCACAGCACCAATCGCCGCAGTGGTAAATAAAGCCGCCTGACGCGCAAGTTTCTCCGGGTGCCACGTGTCATCTGAATCAAGAAAAGCAATCAATGATCCGCTCGCCTCATTTACGCCACGATTCCTGGCCGCACTGGCACCGGCATTGCCTTGGCGGATATAGCGTATTTTATGCCCATAGTGTGCTGCGATTTGGACGGTGTTATCCGTAGAGCCGTCGTCAACAATGATCACTTCACAGGATGGGTGGGTTTGTCGCAGAGCACTGTCAATGGCGCGCGGCAAAAGGGCGGCGCGATTAAATGTCGGAATGATAATGCTTACGAGGGGCGGGGCGGTATGCGTCATGATGTAAATCTTTGAGAGTAAAAAATAATAACATTGGGCGTTGGTTTACTCTCTGCCTTCAACTCATTGTCCGCCGGCCACAACCAGCATCTGAATTGCACAGCTTTACGGCGGCAGGTAATGCTTATCGGCATTATCAACGATGATAACCGTATCGCCTTCACCCGGGATTTTGTCTACCGCCAACTCACCGGTATTCACAAGGTTCTTCCCAATAACCGCCGTGGTGCCGGTTGCCGGATTAAACCTCCAGACGTTAAGCCGCTGGGCTGGGATAACTCCCGTATGAAGCATTATATCCGTCGGTGCGGCGGCATACGCCATCAAGTACGTTGCATTATGCCGTTCCGGTGTGCCGTCGCGGGTTGCCTGCACGCGATCCGCGATGGATTTGCCCTGTCCGGCTAAAATAATGGACTGATCCGGTATGCGTGTGAAATAAGGG
>JAKAZF010000336.1 GCA_021826605.1 Planctomycetota bacterium
ACGGAACATTGACCGTGGCCTCGCGGGAAGGTCTGGTGCCAAATTTACTTCATCTGCACAAGTGGGCTTGCGCCTGCATGGATGAATCGGTCGCTTGACCGTTTGGCATTCGGCTCTCTTTCCAACAGGTCTGGTTCGCTCGCGGGAGCGTTGGTCGTTGAATTCGCCTTTTCTGTGCATCCGGGCTGCCCGCCGGCGTTGCGCGGATATTCCATGGCCATTGACCAGCACCCTGTCGAGATTATTTCATCATTGAACCTTGCATAACGGGGTTGATGCGGCCGCAGCCTTACCCGGTGCAAAACATTTGTATATATGGAGACATGCCTATGGCGACCGTGGTTGACACCCGCATAACGATCCGAAAACGCGATGGAAGAATTGTTGCCTTTGATTCGCAGCGAATCTTCCAGGCCATCTCCGCCGCGTTTGCCGCCGAATTGGCGGTAACTCCCCACTTCTCCAGTGACGACCCGGTCTACACACTGATTGGAAATATCAATCAGGCCGTGCTGGATCGTCTGCTTTCCACCTCGGAAATCGGGCCGACCGTGGAGGTTGAAAACATTCAGGATATTGTCGAAACAGAATTGATGCGGCAAGGCCATTACAGCGTGGCACGGCGTTACATTGTTTACCGACAGGAACGTGCGCGTATCCGGGCGGTTCGCGGTGAAGCTGAACTGCATCGCCGCCCCGGCAGCGGCATACAGACACGCGGAGCCGATGGGACTCCTCGGCGCATTGACACTCATGCTGTCAAACGTCTGCTGTACCAAGCCTGCCAGGGCCTGCCACAGTGCAACCCTGACGACCTGCTCGATGATACGTTTGCATCCCTGTATGACGGCATTGCGGAGACGCAAATCATCAGCGCGGCGGTTCTTGCAGCGCGGGCGCGTGTGGAACGCGACCCGGCGTATGATCAGGTGGCCACGCGGCTGTTGCTGGAATCACTGTATGGTGAGGCGCTTAATTTCAGTGAGCCATCCGAGAGCCAGGGCGATGCAAGTGTTGATCAAACCGCAATCCGTGCGGGCTTCGCACCTTATATTCAACGTGCCATCAAAGCCGAACTGCTGGCCGATACTCTGGCCGAGTTTGATCTTGAGGTGCTTACCGCCGCCCTTAAGCCCGAACGCGATCAGAACTTTACATATCTTGGATTACAGACGCTATATGACCGATATCTACTGCAAGTGCAACAGCGTCGCATCGAACTGCCGCAATATTTATGGATGCGCGTGGCCATGGGACTGGCGATCAATGAGGGCAATGACAAAAATCAACGCGCGATTGAATTTTATGATGTGCTGTCGAGCTTCCATTTTGTTTCGGCAACGCCCACACTTTTTAACAGCGGTACGGCGCATCCGCAGCTAAGCAGTTGTTATTTATCCACCGTGCGCGACGACCTGGCACATATATTCAAAGTCATTGGAGACAATGCCGCGTTAAGCAAATGGGCCGGCGGACTGGGCAATGACTGGACGAACATTCGGGCCACGAATGCCCGAATTCGCGGCACCAATGGCCAAAGCCAGGGGGTTATTCCATTCCTGAAAATCGTCAATGACACTGCGGTGGCGGTAAATCAGGGCGGCAAACGCAAGGGGGCGGTATGTGCGTATATGGAAATCTGGCACTTGGAAATCGAAGATTTTATTCAGTTGCGGAAAAACACCGGCGACGAACGCCGCCGCACGCATGACATGCACACCGCCGCATGGATCCCTGACTTATTTATGAAGCGCGTTATTGCTGGCGCGGACTGGACTCTTTTTAGTCCTGATGAAGTACCGGAGTTACATGATCTGTATGGACCGGATTTCGATGTGCGTTACACCCACTATGAACACCTTGCCGCTGCGGGAAAATTAGCGCAATTCAAAACCGTCCCGGCCTTACAAATTTGGCGGCAATTGCTTACAAACTTGTTTGAAACGGGCCACCCCTGGATCACGTTTAAGGATCCATCGAATGTCCGGTCGCCGCAAGATCACGCCGGCGTGGTGCATTGCTCCAACCTCTGCACCGAAATACTGCTTAATACCAGTCCGGAGGAGACGGCAGTCTGCAATTTAGGTTCCATTAATCTCGCCAGGCATGTTGGCCCCCATGGCCTAGATTTGCCAAAGCTGGAACGCACCATTCATACCGCCATTCGAATGCTCGATAATGTCATTGACATTAATTTTTATCCCACGCCCGAAGCGCGCAATGCCAATCTACTCCATCGTCCCATCGGCTTGGGGATTATGGGATTTCAAGATGCGCTTTTCGCTCAGCGGATTGCCTATGGCAGCGAACCAGCGGTGGGATTTGCCGATCAGAGCATGGAAATAATCAGCTATTACGCGATTCTCGCCTCAACGGATCTGGCGCGACAGCGCGGAAAATATTCCAGCTACCGCGGATCAAAATGGGATCGTGGCCTGCTGCCGATTGATACGCTGGAACTGCTGGCGCAGAGCCGTGGCGGGAACCTGGAAGTGGACCGGGGCGTGACGATGGATTGGTCACGCGTAAGAAAAGCGGTGCGGGAATACGGGATGCGAAACAGCAATGTCCTGGCCATCGCCCCCACGGCGACAATTTCCAATATCGCTGGATGCACGCAATCCATTGAGCCGGTATATCGGAATCTTTTTGCGAAATCCAATCTCTCGGGCGACTTCACGATATGCAATGTGTATCTGGTTGATGACCTGAAACGCCTGGGATTGTGGGACCAGCAGATGATTGATGATGTCAAATATTATGATGGCTCGATACAACATATTGACCGTATTCCAACGGCTATCAGAGACTTGTACCGTACCGCATTTGAAATCGATCCGGTTTGGATTATTGAAGCGGCCAGCCGCCGTCAGAAATGGCTAGACATGGGACAATCCCTTAATTTATACATTGACCGCCCATCCGGGCAGGCTTTGCATGACATGTATTTTCTGGCCTGGCGCAAAGGGTTGAAAACCACGTATTACCTGCGCGGTCAGGCGGCCACACAGATTGAGAAGTCCACAATGGATGCCAATCGACACGGTATTCAACCACGCTGGATGAAAAACGCCTCGGCATCGGCCCGTGTGTCGCAAAGTTCGGTTCACGCGACGGATCCAGCCGATTATGCACGAGCGGGCGGGAAAGCTGCCGACATTCCCGCGTGTCTCCTGGAAAATCCGAGTTGTGAAGTCTGTCAATAAGTATTTCTTGAATTACGAAAAGGTAAATGACTATGGCCTGCTGTACCGGACAATCGTCCATGCCTCACGACTTAACCCGGCCTATCAACGTCGATGACAAACGCCTGCTGAATTGCAGCGCGGTGGATGTGAATCAGCTCTGGCCGCTGAAATATAAATGGGCGTGGGAACATTATACCAACGGCTGCGCGAATAATTGGCTTCCCAGTGAAGTGTCCATGCAACGGGATATTGAATTGTGGAAATCCGATCAACTCTCCGCGGGAGAGCGGCTGCTGATCATGCGAAATCTCGGTTTTTTCTCCACCGGCGAGAGCCTGGTCGGAAATAATATTGTATTGGCCATATTTCGGCACATCACCAATCCCGAAGCCCGGCAGTATCTGTTGCGGCAGGCGTTTGAAGAAGCGGTGCATACACATACTTTCCATTATATCTGTGAATCTCTGTCTCTGGATGGGCGGGAAATATTTAACATGTATCGTGAAGTGGATGCTATCGCCGGGAAAGACGAATTTGTCATGGCCCTTACACGGCAAGTTTTGGACCCCCGCTTTTCAACTGCTACACTGGAGGGCGTGCAGGAGTTTATACGTAATCTGGTGGGGTTTTATGTGATTATGGAGGGGATTTTCTTTTACAGCGGTTTTGTCATGATTTTATCGCTGCATCGCCGAAACCGGATGACTGGCATTGGTGAGCAATTCCAATATATCCTGCGTGATGAAACCATTCATCTAAATTTCGGTATCGATTTGATCAATACCATCAAAGAAGAAAACCCGGCGGCGTGGACCGGGGAGCTGCAGGCCCGATTAGTGGCCATGATTCGCGAAGCGGTAGAGTATGAAATTCGTTATGCGAAAGACTGTCTGCCGGCGGGAATCTTGGGACTCAACGCGGAACTGTTCCGGGATTATGTGCAGTTCATTGCGGATCGTCGGATGCAGCGTATTGGGTTGCCGCCGACATACCATTCACAAAATCCCTTTCCCTGGATGAGTGAAACCATTGATTTAACGAAAGAAAAAAACTTTTTTGAAACCCGTGTGACCGAATATCAAACCGGCGGCACGCTGGCCTGGTAGGCCTTTCAGTCGTACGTGTAATTTTGGAGCGGATACCTTATGGCAATTGCGGCCTGAAAACCAGGAAATGGGAGGAAGTCATGCCGGCGTTGCGCAATATGGTCGCCGCCGCCCTCGCACTAAGAAAACACCTGGGTGAAGAGGGGGAGGCGTGATGA
>JAKAZF010000337.1 GCA_021826605.1 Planctomycetota bacterium
ATGAGAAATTCCAGAAACAACGGGCTTTGATTAAAGCGCCATTTTTTGTCCCGGTTGCTCAGGATGGTGCTGAAAAGCCGACGGGTTTTGGCGCGCCCCAGAAAGTGCTGCTGGTCCGGCGCTTTGTCATAGCTGTATCCCGGTGAAAGCATCATGCCTTCTACGCCGAGCTGCATCATTTCGTCAAAGAATCCGCGCACGCTTGCGGGATCGGTTCCGTCAAAGAGTGTGGTATTGGTCGTGACACGAAATCCGCGTTTGACGGCTTCCTTAATGCCCTCAACCGCAATGTCATATCCGCCTTCACGGCAGACCGAGAAATCATGGTGCTCTTTCTGGCCATCAAGGTGAACGCTGAATGTCAGATATTTGGAAGGTTTGAAAAGATCGATTTTCTGCTTCAGCAGCAGCGCATTGGTGCACAGATAGATATATTTGCGGCGGGCGATCAAACCCTCAACAATTTCTTTGATCTGCGGGTGCAGCAACGGCTCGCCGCCGGGAATGCTGACCATCGGGGCACCGCATTCTTCAACGGCCTTGAAGCACTGTTCCGGCGTGAGGTTTGATTTGAGAATGTGCGGCGGATACTGAATTTTACCGCATCCGGCGCACGCCAGATTGCAGCGAAACAGCGGCTCGAGCATCAGAACCAGCGGATATCGTTTGCGGCCCTTGAGCCGCTGTGACATGACATACGTTGCAACAGTCCACATTTGTGATATCGGGACGCCCATGAGTTCCTTTCCGGCCCGTTTTATTTTCGGCCAATTGCATAAAATCATAGCCTGCACATTCGCATACCGCCCGCCCGCGGCTCTCTCGGCAGTTTCTATCGGTGGCACATTTGCAATGCAGCTAAGGCCTACCCGGCTTGAAATCATACCGCCAAGACTCGCCTCCGCCAAGCGGTTTGCAGGTTGCCACGGAGCCGGGCGTGGCCGCGGTTTTTTTAAACTTGCTTTGGTGCTCCTCAACGCGAGGTCTGGAACTTCTCCATCGGCGATGAAAATACCCAGGCGCTTTTCGGCCTTGACTGAATCGACAGTAGCACCGTGTTGCGGAAGTGAGCCTTTGGCACGGATCCCTATAACCGCTGTGCTCATCGCCTGAAATCCGCCGATAATCACCGTAACGGTCGATTTTCGGGATAAGACCGGAAAACACGTGCACGCGGCGCTCGCATTTGCGTTGAGACTATCGTAGGATAGAAATTGGATATGGGAGCGGGTTTGAGAATATCGCGGGTGGCCGCGTTAATCTCAAACAGGCTCCGCAATGTGAGCGGTCCCGGACAATGAACCGAAATGAACCAAATAATCAAATTCCCGCCTCGGAGCCTCTCATCGGGCGGCGGCTGGTGGTGCTGGTGGAAAATCCCGGTGAAGTGCCGCGGCTCGCGGCGCGGCGCAAGCTCAATTCAGTGATTGTGGCGGCCAACGAAATCAGCCTGGATGCCATTGCGCAGGCCGTGGTCAGTTCGCCGCGGAAAGCGGGCGTGCTGGTTATTCCATGGCTGCCGCGTGCGGAGATATTTCCCTTTCTTCTTCGGGGCTTTCACCGTGTGCTGCCCCTGGCGATATCCGCCTTTCCGGACCACACCAAACGCTTGTGTGAAGCCATTAAAGCCGCTGAGTCAGCGCGGTTGATCGGGGCCGTGCCGGATCTGGCGTTGGCGGCGGTAACGGTCTTTCGTGCCGATTTATCCGCCCTGTGTCTGCCAATGCACTGGTTTGAACAAAGCGGAGAAAGCGGTTTGACCGACATGCGAGCGTTGAAAATCGAAGAAGATGGTTCGGTGGTGAAAATCGGCTCGCGGCGCTGGGCTTCGCATCAGATTATCAGTTCGTTTGATGCTCATTTTCGCAGGACCTTGCGCCGCTTGGAACTCACTGAAAATGACACGCTGGGCGGACTGATTCGCCGTACCCGTAAGGAACGCCGGTTGGCGCGGGAAGAATTCCCCGGTATTGACGCCAAAACCATCGCCCGCATTGAACGCAATGAAATCATGCGGCCCCAGCGGGAGACGCTTCGATTAATCGCCCAGACCCTTGACCTTCCGGTTGAACAATTGATTGAAAAAATGGCCACGCCTGCCGCCGAATCCGGAACCCTCCACCCGCCGGCCACCCAGGCTGATGGACACTCGGCCAGCGCCTGAGCCAGATGAAGGATTACCTATTAAACTTGTGGGCATTAGGTTTTGTTATGGTTGATATAAGCCGTAAATATTGATTTTTTGTTGACTATTTAAATTCCTATAGGTATTATGGGATTTAGTTTTTTGGAGTTGTTTATATCATGAGCGCAGAAACCGGTAACGTACTAACCGCCGATGGCAAAAAACTTAACAAGGTCGAAGCCGTTAAACTGGCCAAAGATGGTTTGGATGTTTGGGAAAACATTTTCCTCTATGCCAAAGCCGACGTCCCCGAGCCGCTGGAAGAGCTGCTAAGCCCTAAGGATTACGAGCTTTTTCAAAAGACCATTCCCAATGCCGACAGTGCGGAGGTTATTCGCAGCGCTAAGCGCAAGGCCAAAATATGCGAGGAGGATTTTGTTCGCCTGCGCTGGTTCGGAATTTATCAGCACTTGCCCAATCTCTGCCATTTCATGCTGCGTATTCGTATTCCCAATGGTTTTGTTTCCGGCACGCAGCTTCAGGAGGTGGCGGATATTGTTGATCAGTATGCCAACGGTTTTGCCGACATCACCACCCGGCAGTGCTTTCAACTCCACTGGCTGACCATTGAAGCCCTGGCGGAAATTCTTCCACGTCTGGAACGCGTTGGGCTGGTGAGCAAATTTGCCTGCGGTGATACGCCGCGCAATGTCGTGGGTTGTCCGCTGGCCGGTCATCTGGCCGACGAAGTTATTGATGCCTCGGGCGTGGCACAAAGGGCCAATCAGATGTTCCTTGACGGTAACAAGGAATTCAGCAATTTCCCCCGCAAGTTCAAGACCTCTATTGCCGGATGCCATCTGCATTGTCATCAACCGCAGATTAATGATATCGGCATGTTCGGAGTCAAGCGGATCAACCCGCACACCGGGCAGGAAGAAGCCGGCTACGGTGTAACGGTCGGCGGCGGATTATCCAGTCAGCCCTATATCGGTCAGGGGTTACGGGTGTTTATCAAGCCCGAACAGGTCCCGGCGGTGTGCCGTGGAATCGCCCATATATTCCGCGATCATGGTTACCGCGAGAAACGGACGCGGGCACGCATGAAATACCTGATTGCGGACTGGGGATGGGAAAAGTTCCGCGAATATCTGGAAGCCGATATCGGCTTTAAGCTTGAGCATGATGACAACATTGCGGCACCCGAATTTGCTCCCCATACCGATCACCTTGGTTCGGGTCTGCAGAAGCAGGCCGGGCTTTCGTATATCGGTGTGCCGGTGGAACGCGGTCGCATCAGCGGCAGGCAACTGCGCGCGGCGGCGGAAATATCGAATCGATTTGCCGGCAAAGCGCTTTCCAAATTGGCGCTTTCCAACAAGCAGAATCTTATATTTATCAATATCCCGACCGAGTCTGTACCGGCCATGACCCGTGAGCTTGATTCCGCCGGATTGCCGCCCCGCGCACCGCTCTGGCGGACGAACCTGATTTCCTGCACCGGTACGCAATTCTGCAATCTCGCGATTGTGGAAACCAAAGAACGCGCGAATCGTATTCTCCAGCATCTTGAAAAGCACGTTGCCATTGATACGCCCATTATGGTCAGCGTAACCGGTTGCCCCAACAGTTGCTCACAATATCAGATTGCCGACATCGGCCTGATGGGAGTGGTGTGCAACTTCCGCGGACAGCGCGGAACAGAAGCGTATCAAATTGTGCTTGGCGGCGGCCTGGGCGCTGACGCGGGCTTTGCCAAAGTCGCGCTGAAAAAAGTTCCGGCCGATTATGTTCATAAATCCATCCAGCAGATTGTGGAAGCTTATAAATCCAACCGCGTCGATGATGATGAAAGCTTCCGGCAGTTTGTGCATCGCACCGCACCGGAACAACTCACGCAATGGCTGAACATTCCGGAAATGGCGGAAGTGGCGTAAAGCGCCTCATTACCGCTTTTCTTTTCGCCTTCCGCACAGCAGGCGAAACGGCATGACATTGCAGGCGGCTGGGATTGAGACGCTGCTGCACCGCGGCATGTTTCCATCTCGGCAGCGATCAGTTCAGCGCGGATGATGTTGGTTTTCCCGTCAGTCCCGATGGCCATCGGGAGGGAAATCCGCAGCCGTCGGCCCGCCGCGTCACAGGTCATGCGCCTGTTGGACTTATTCTTTCATGGATACTGTGGACAATTTCATCAAATAACCGATGATGATGGTGAATTGTTATCCGGGACCTGCGCCGTACCGGACATGAAAGGATTGACAGAAATGAGAATCGTTCCGACTGCAGTGTAGATTTGATCCAACTTGAACCTTTCTCGAAGGTT
>JAKAZF010000338.1 GCA_021826605.1 Planctomycetota bacterium
GTTATCAATGATGCCTACAATGCCAATCCGACAAGCATGGCGGCGGCGATCAAAATGTTTGCCACCCTGCCGCTCTGCGATTCCACCGCTTCCCGCCGCCGCGTTGCCATCCTGGGAGATATGCTGGAGTTGGGATCGGGATCGGCGGAACTGCATCGGCAAATGGGCCGCATGGCGGCAGAGCATCCCATTGATATGCTGATATTTGTCGGCCCGCTGATGCTGCATGCGGCGGATGAGGCGCGGCAGAAGGGAATGGCTGTTCATCATTTTATGGACGTTCAGGCGGCCGGGGCGCATCTGCCGGGGCTGTTGGATAAATCCGATGCGGTCCTGCTGAAGGCATCCCGTGGAACGCGATTGGAAAAATTGTTGGACGCCTTGTCTGCCGCGGAAGAAATTCCCGCCGTGACGGCGTAATACGAAATTCGGAGGATTGTTACTTTTGCTGTATCTGATATACACATGGATGGCGGGGCACCACTGGTTGCCGGGACATTGGCCCATTGATGTGGTTATCTTTCGTTCGGCTCTGGCCATTATTTTCAGCTTTCTGCTGGTACTGGTTTCGGGCCGTCCCACGATTAACTGGTTGCGCCGGCAAAAGCTCGGTGATCAACCGGAATTTAATCATGCGCAGATCAACGCGTTGACCAGTGCCAAAGCAAATACTCCCACGATGGGGGGGATGTTGATCATCCTGAGCATCTTTGTCACCACGCTGATTTTCGCTCGCCTGGATAATTTTTATGTCCGGATGGGACTGCTGTGTCTGGTATATCTCGGAACGCTGGGCGGTGTTGATGACTGGCTTAAGCTGACCGCCAAACGTCGCGTTCCGGGCAGCCGGGACGGGTTGTTCTGGTGGGAGAAAATGGTTTTCCAGATCGGCCTGGGAGTATTGCTGGCTTTGTTTATTTATTACCATGGCAAATATGATCAGGCGCATTATCTCAACTGGCCATTTCTGCCGCGCGATATTGTCCTGCCCACCTGGTTATTTGCCATTATTTCGGTGGTGGTTATCACCGGCACCAGCAATGCCGTGAATCTTACCGATGGCATGGATGGCCTGGCCAGCGGGTGCATGGCGATCGTCGCATTTGCCTTTATGATTCTGGCATACGTTACGGGTGATGCACGCTGGGCGGGAAACTTGCACTTTAACCATATCCGTGATGCCGGTGAACTGGCGATAATCTGCGGATCCATTACCGGATCGTGTCTTGGCTTTCTCTGGTTTAACTGCAATCCCGCACAGGTGTTTATGGGAGACACCGGATCACTGGCTCTCGGCGGGGTAGTGGGGTATGTGGCCATTGTCATCCGGCAGGAACCCATGCTGCTACTGGTGGGGGGGATATTCGTCATGGAAGCATTAAGTGTGATGATTCAGGTGGGATATTTCAAAGCCACGCATGGCAAAAAAGTTTTCCTATGCAGCCCCATCCATCATCACTTCCATCTTAAAGGATGGAGCGAACCGCAGATTGTGGTGCGGTTCTGGTTGCTCTCCGCGCTGTTTGCGGCCATGGCTTTGGCTACCGTTAAGCTGCGGTAAACGGTTGAACCGTGTGCCCGATGGTGCTACCACGGCCGGCTATTTCGAGGCTGTGCGGGCAGCTTTAACCGCCTGCACCAGTTCCATGGCCGCCTGACGAATGGCGGCAAAATCACCGGCGGCCAAGGCAGCTTTGCTGACCAGTGATGAACCCGCGCCCACAGCTACGGCACCGGCGGCAATAAAGGCTCCCGCCGTTTTGGCGTCCACACCGCCGGTGGGTGTGAGTTTCAGGTAAGGCATTACCGCAAGTAAATCTTTGAAATAGCCCGGTCCCAGCGTGGTTGCCGGAAAGACCTTTACCACATCAGCGCCGGCGTTCCACACGCGGAAAATTTCGGTTGGGGTATAAGCACCGGGAATGCTTACCGCACCAAGGCGGCGCGTGGTTTCCACAATTGCCGGATCAAATATCGGCGATACCACGAACCGCGCCCCGGCGTGGATGGCGGCGGCGCAGGTGGCCGAATCGAGAATCGTGCCGACTCCCAGACAGATTCTATTGCCGAATGTGTCGGCTATGTGTTCAATCACGCTCACGGCCTTTGGCGTGCTCATGGTAATTTCAATGCCGGTCACGCCGCCATCGGCTAAAGCTTCAACCAACGGTTTAACTTTCGCCGGCTCCGGCGCCCGAATAACAGCGACCACGCCGCAGGACGATAACATCTGAATGGTACTTTCCCGACTCATTATATAATTCTCCGTCAACAAATCCCGACCAATCATCGGGCGATTGCCTAAAGCGGGTAAAGATTAAACGAAATGACGGACTTGGGCCAGCACAGCGCATGGCAATTCCTGGTTGGCGAACCATTCGCCGCGTTCGCGTTTGCATAACGTCGCTTTCTGGCTTTGAACAATGGCTGGCGGTGGGGCAGTGGTAAACGGATATTAAGTATGACACCGATGATGCCGCGGCCATGGGTACCGGGCGGTAAAAAAAGGGGATAGGAGCCTCCGGGCCGGTGAGTTACTCACTTGTGATAGGCCAGCAGCAGAATCATGGTAATAAGCGAAACCAGCGCCATAACAAACGCACCGTTGACCATCCAGGTATTGCGACTTCTGGATTTTTCAATCCATTCCTGCACCTGCAGGGCGGAAGATGCGTAACTGTTCCGCACCTGTTCAAGGCAGTCAACCGCGTGATTATTAGCTGCCTGCAGCCGATCAATCATCATTGAAAACCGATTGAACGATTCGACCAGTTGCCGGTCAATTTCATTGCCGGTTTCTATCTGTTCGCGCAGGCGGCGCATGGACTCGGTGGAATCTTTGCCAACGGTAATACCGGCAAGCGCTTCATTGATTTTCTTTTGCTGCTGGGCGTGCATCGCCAGACGATCGGTGACCACATCGAGCATCTGAGATTGCATTCGGCTGGTTTGTGGCAGTGTTTCAACCGCATGGGGCATGGCGGTCAGACGGTGCAGCAACTCTTCCTGCCGGCGCACCTGCCCGTCCAGTAAGCCCCGCAATTCCTGCACCGTTTCAAGAAGAGAATCGTAACTTTGTTGAAGCTTATAATTGTTGGTCTCGGGAATGGCCGGTCCCACGCGTGAGAGAACATCCGGGTTTGTGGAATCCGCATCGGAATGTTTCAATGCGCCCCACGCCTGATAGTCCACGATTGTCGGCTGATGGCCGCCAATCGCCCGTTTAAATGCTTCCATCATACCCATGGGTTAACTCCTGCATTCAGCCGCATTATTATACCAACGCCGCAATCGCTTCAATAATGCCGACGCTCACTTCTTGGTGGTAGCCGGCGCGGCCTGCGGCATGGTCATGGAGGAAGCTCCAGACGCTTTTTTATCGGCCGGTATGGTTGTGGCCGACGGTTTTTGCTTTCCCTTTTCAGATTGAGAAGCGGGCATGGTTGCCGGTGCCGGCATTTCCGGCTTTACATTCTGGCCAATGGGCAAATCGACTGATTCACACAGCAGGATCAGACCGAGTTTGTTGTTGTCCCAGTGGTTGTACTGGTGATAGACCTGTGTTTTGCCGTTTGCGCGGATCTGCAAAGTCATGGCGTTGCGCTGATAATTATCAACGGGACTGTTCCAATAATGCCAGGTAAAGGCATTGTGCAGCAAATGATGGCGGGTGATTTCGTTCCACATCGCCTGGAGCTGATCGCGCGTCAGGGGCGTGTCGATATGATCCTGCGAAGCGATGTGATTTTTGTAATCCGCAAACGTGGTGTAGGTCGTGCGACTGATCATGTCCCGCGCGGAAATCACCTGATGCACATGCTGGCGGCTGAAATAGGTATCCGTATTGCGATCAATGACGATCGACAAATCCGCCGGGTAGGGTGTCACCACCAGAGCAGTGCGCTTTGCAAACGGGTTGTCCGCTACGCCGCCGCAACCCACAAGGCTTAACGCCCCGCCAATAGTCAACAACAAAGCCAGAGTCAATACGATGTTCCGAATAACAAGCCGACCGGTCCAATTTGGACGCATAGCGGAATCCTTTCGCCAAACAACTGTTCTATACCACCTACGCAGTATAACCCCAAACCGCCTTATATGCGAAAGTCTGCGCAGTGGTATCAAATATCTATATGGCCGCCGATGAATGTGGTTCAGATTCTGAATTCCAGTCGATGTTTTTCCGACCGGCAGAATCCTGTGATGCAGACGAACTGTGCGGTTGGCATGGCGGAAACTATCCGGCAGCGGATGCGCTACAGATACCAGGCGTTACCGCGTTCATTCCGATTGAAAAATAAGCGCGGTCATTTTCTGCAATTCGCTTCGTCTGTGGCACACCCCGCAAGCAGTCTGTATCACATCGCGCAAGGCTCCACATCAAGCGTTTTGATGAACGCAAGCTTTCGATCGCGGCGAAACAATATT
>JAKAZF010000339.1 GCA_021826605.1 Planctomycetota bacterium
ATAAGCGCGACAATCAGGTGCGAATTGGTGTGCAGCTTGATGATGGGACGGCATTTGACCCGCACAGTTTTCGCCAGATGCGCGGAACCATTCGGTATCTTCCACCCGATGGTAAGCCTTTTGTGATTGGGTCTATCATCACCAATCGCCCGAAATTTATGGATTTCAAAGAACTTGCGGCATTAATGAAAACTCCACAATCTTATGGGCCGATTAAAAACCTGATAGAAAAAAATGCCGCCGCAGAAGCATTGGCTCACATCGGAAGTTGGTACAGTCAGCATGCGACCCATCCCATCCGTTTTCAACGTCGTGAAGGGTATGTGTTCGTTCACTATGCTTCCAAGGCGGTGGATGGTACCGGGCACTTTCTGATGCAGGCATCCGCCGGGCACCGGGTGCGTATATCAGTGTATCGTCGGGGGCGGCTTACGACGGAGTATCTCACTCCCTCTGCCACACTTGTACCGGTGCATGATGGGAGGGGTATTACCGCCGGCATCCGACTGGCTTCTCCCATTCGCGTTCGTGATCCCGCCATCAACCACCATTTTCATGCCGGGCCGCCGACGGTAGTAATATCGGATATCGGCCTGAGTCGTCAGGCACTGGCGGCATCCGGACCGTCAAACGTAAGGACACCCGCGAGTGCTGCTTTGCAGCAGCAAATCGCGCATCGCATAGCTTATTTGCAACGCCAGATTCTCTCAGAATTCAACAGCCGCATCTCATTTGCGTTTTCGTGCGTTGTACTGGTGATTCTGGGTGCCGCTCTGGGGATCATTCTGCAGGGGCGCAACCCTCTGGCGGTTTTTGTGGTGGGTGTCGGGCCGGCTATGGTGTTGGTATTGCTCATCAATACCGGCCGGGGCGTGGTGACACGAAACGCCGGATCGCCCTGGTCGGGTTTGGTTTTAATCTGGGCTGGAAATTTAATTATTCTGGCCATTGATTTTTTCGTATATCAGCGCCTGTTAAGGCAGTAGGGCAGTACCGGACAAATATGAAACTTATTGACCGCTACATTATTAAAAACTTTATCGTCAATTATCTCCTTGCGCTGTGCGTGATGATTGGCATGTACATTCTGCTGGACATCATCGTTAATTTTGATCTTTTCACCCGGGGACTGGCATTTAAAAATGCCTCGGCGCTGACCACGTTTTTCGGGCTCATGCATGAAATTATCAGTTATTATCTGTACCGTTCACTTGTAATTTTTCAAATGGTGTCGGGCGTGATACCGGTCATTGCCGCCGGATTCACCATGGTTCGTATGACGCGCAACCGCGAATTAACCGCCTTGCTTGCCAGCGGCGTATCGCTTTACCGTGTTGCCGTGCCCATTATCGCCTGTGCGGTATTTTTTGCCCTTCTGGTGGTGGTAGATCAGGAGGTGCTTATGCCCCATTGCGTAGATAAACTGCTTCGCAAGCACGGCCAGTTGACTGCATCGATCCTGCGTGACCGAGCCGTCTATTTTCTGCCCGAGAGCGATCATTCGCTGGTGCTCGCCAGCCGCTACGATCCCAAAACCAAAACGCTCTGGAATGTCCGCATCATTGAAAGATCCACCAATGGTTCGCCCATCGGTCGAATCATGGCCAAAAAAGCCGTGTGGAAGAGCCGCATCGGCGAAGGCCCCGTTCACGGTGCATGGCTTATGAGTGATGTGGTTGACATTAATGACCGCGAGGCAGCCAAGCCATCAGAAACACCCATCCCCATTCGGCATGAGCTGTACTATACGCCGCTTAACCCCGGCCAGCTTAACCTGATATTTCAGAAAAAGGCGGTTGACTATCTGTCCACAGCCCAAATTGCCAAGTTAATGCTTTACAGTCCCCCGGCCACACGCATCGCGCTGGCCAAAATCATGTACACCCGTTTTTCACAAATTATCATCAACATCATCATGTTGCTGCTGGGGATTCCGTTTCTGCTTACCCGCGAGCCCAATAAATTGGTCGCCAATATGTTTTGGTGCAGTATGGTCTCGGGAGCCTGCTTCATCACAACGTTTGTATTTTTTCAATTGGCGGGGTCGGGGCTTTCGCCCTTGGTGGGGGCTGCCATGCCGATCATCATCTTCGGTCCACTGGCAATTATCATGCTGGATTTGCTGCAAACGTAATCCTTCTTATTTCCGGCCTTTGGCCGCCATAGATATACCCCACTGTACCCCCTGATTTGGTCACGCAGGCTCACGGCGTGCCAACAGGCGCTTTGTGGTGTAGAATCTCCGTGGAAATGCTGTGTGCGTGTCCGCAACGAATAACACTGGTTTGACGGCGGCGGCATAAGAAAGGGGATCATGGGCGTACCAATTTCGCAAATGTGGACTGTGGCGAGTTATGTCATCGGCCAGCGACTCAAGGGGCGTAAACGATATCCGCTTGTGTTGATGCTTGAGCCACTTTTTCGCTGTAACTTGGCCTGTGCCGGTTGTGGAAAAATCCAGTATCCGGCTCACATCCTCAAAGCTCAGCTCACCCCTGAACAATGCTTCCATGCGGTGGAAGAGTGCGGTGCGCCCATGGTAAGTATTCCCGGCGGCGAGCCTTTACTCCATCCGCAAATAAAAGAAATCGTAGATGGACTTGTCGCACGAAAAAAATACATTTATCTCTGCACCAACGCGCTGCTTCTTGAGAAAAAAATTGACCTCTTCAAGCCGTCCAAATATCTCACGTTCAGTGTCCACCTTGACGGCCAGGAAGAGCATCATGATTTTTCCGTCTGCCGTGAGGGCACTTATCAGACGGCATTGGCAGGAATAAAAGAGGCGCTAAAACGCGGCTTTCGTGTAACCACCAACACCACACTTTTTGATGGTGCTGATCCGGCAAGTGTCCGCCAGTTTTTTGATGAAATGATGGCACTGGGTGTGGAAGGGATGATGCTCTCTCCGGGGTACAGTTATGAAAAGGCTCCCGATCAACAGCATTTTTTACCCCGTGCTAAAACTAAAAAACTTTTCAGCACTATCCTGAGCAATCGGTCGAAAAAATGGCGTTTCAACCAAAGTCCGCTGTTTCTGGAATTTTTAATGGGCCGCCGCGATTACGCCTGCACCCCCTGGGGTATGCCAACCTACAACATCTACGGATGGCAGAAACCGTGCTATCTCCTGCAGGATGGCTACGTCGATACGTTTCAGGAATTGCTGGAAACCACGGCCTGGAAAAACTACGGCACGGAGTCGGGCAATCCCAAGTGTGCCAACTGCATGGTGCACAGTGGCTATGAGGCCAGTGCCGTGAATGACACCTTCGGCTCGCTGGCGGGTTTTTTCCGCACGGTAAAGGCCACACTTTTTGGCGGCGCGTATCCCAATTCAGAAGCGCTTGAAGCACTGAAGGAACCGCCGGTGCCTCTGCATAAAAAACTCGTAGCCGTAACGGTCAGCGCCAAGAATCCTCAAATGCAAAGCGAGAACGTCAGCGTCTGATACTGCATCCACACCAGTGATGCCGTTATTGTTTTCAGGCCGGAATGATAGAACCGGCCATTGGCAAGATCTAAGGCGGAAATAGTCCATGAATTCATCCCCATCAACGACCCCAACCATTCCTGAAAATCTTGAAGGTTGGACGCCTGACATCAATTCGCCAGCCATGTTGGAGGCTGTAGTGGAGTGTGCCTTCAATTACCGTGGCGATATTACCCTCATCACCGCCACGGGCCGCACGTTTGAAGGGTATGTTTTTGATCGGCAAGTTGGTACCAGCCCGGCTCAATCGAAATGTCGAATGATCCTTTCCTCGGGCGGGGAGCGTGTTGCCGTTGCCTACAACGAGATAGGCTCAATAGCTTTTACCGGTAAAGATGCCGCCAGCGGCAAGAGTTTCCAAACCTGGGTTGAGAAGTATCTGGCTAAGAAAGCTGCCGGCGAAAAAAACATCGGTATTGAATCCGAACCGTTGGAATGAAGGCTCGCACGGGGAATCCGTTCTCTGTGCCAGTGCCCGGGATAGTCACTTTGACCCGGCAACGGCCCACGTTATCCTATTGTCAACATGGACTGGTGCTGGTTGAAAGGATTCGTCCCATGCGCAATTCACTCGGGTATTTATTTCTGGCTGTTGGCATGTTCGGTTTGCTGACGGGTTGCTCAACGCAAAATAACCGCATCATCAGCCTCGCGCCTAAACGCAGCAATGTAGACCAGCAGTTACCGGTGGGCGCGTGGGGATTGCGAAAGCTTTCGCCCGGTCAATATCCCAATATGCAGTCGGCGTTTCTGGATAAGAAGGGCCTCATCACCGCCATTGACCGGTCTCTCAAGTTTATGGCCGCCCCCAGCAGCCGACAGTTTTATCCCGACGGACCCATCACGCATCGGCAAGTTGTCAATTCACTTTTGGACTTCAAATGGATGCTGCGAAATGTCTCTTCAGCCGTCCAATTTCAGCAT
>JAKAZF010000340.1 GCA_021826605.1 Planctomycetota bacterium
GCATTTACGGCCTGGCAACGCTGGCGCGGCGGCGAATGGCTAACCCTGCCAGACCAATGCCGCCGGCAAGCACCAAACCAAGCGATGCAGGTGCGGGCGTTGCCACCACCGTGTTGTTGAAATACATATTCGACCCGGCGTTGCTGTCAAACACCTGGAACTGGTTGATTTGGCCGGGGAGAGTTTTGCGGCCTGAAACGGTCTGGAGTGTCGTGGTTCCAGCCGCGTTGGTGACCGTTAAGCTGTAATTGTAACCGCCGCCTGCCACTGCGGACCCGATCGTAACATTTGCGACAATTCCACCCTGATCGCCGCTGGATGTGCCAAAGGCGCTGAACGGCACGCCGGAGAGGGTGTAGGATCCGGAACCGTCGTTGATTTGCATATCGGCATTTCCACCGGCAAATATCATCTGAAAGAGGTACTGACTGGTTTCCCCTGTGGATTGGAGATTAAATCCAATTTTATCGCCGGTACTAACGCCATCGCTCGATAGCGCGATGCTGAAGGTTTGTCCGGGATCCAGCTTTCCTACGCCAGTATCAGCGGCGTTGGTAAAGCTGCGGTCAATCTGAATCAGCCCGCCGTTATTTGCGTAAACGCCCCAGATGTTGCTGCTGGTACTGGGCGATGGCGGCACGATGCTGTTGGCCCCCCCGCCATTATTGCTGGGACTGGCAAGGAACAAACCGGATGGTCCCGACCCGGACTGGCTGAGATACCAACTTTGAAACCCGGCACCCTGATCGTAGGCCGTCGTGCCGCTCCATTCACTGGAATTGTAATTCCCCGCATTATCCGATGCGACCAGCGCGGCGTGCGTGGTTTGGCTGATGCCGGCGACGGCCAGTGCGGCCATTGCCGATAACGCCAGGATTTTCCAGTTTCCAGATCTTTTTCCGTGAGGATTTTGAAACACACCCATAACCAAGTCTCCCTATAAAAGGAACCAACCAGAGCGGTAGACATCCGCTCAAAATATACCCTTTAGATTTAACCGGTTAACCTTATCGGCCTTAAAAAAGCCTCACCGCCTGCGGCGATTGAGGACTTCCGACAACAATTATAGTTTCTACCGGCCTTCCGGATTTCTGAGACAACCCTCGTTCGATAAATCTACTATAATTTGCTTGATTATTAATGTCAATAACAAAGTCTGCATTTTCCTTTTTTCCCGGGTGGACCGAACGCTTTTACCGACCTGCTTTGCAAAGCTCAGTTCTAAGATGCACATCTATACACCGCGCACTGTGCAATATTCCTTAAAAGGAAATTATTAACTTGACATGATTTGAAATGTTGTTAAACTGATTAAACAGTTAAACGTGCTGTTCACTTATGGCACCGGCGCAACGGAAGTGAAGGACGCAGTATGACTCCAAAATTAACAAACGATTCGCTTGAACCCTCCGGTGTAACCACAGGATCGCCGGGACCGACCGAACCCATTGAGGTCAAGTTTGATGCGGCACCCGGTGAACAAAAGCCCACGGATCGAATCAGTATTCGTGATGTCGCCAAAGAAGCCGGCGTATCCGTGGCCACCGTTTCCATGGTGCTCAATGAAAATCCACGCATCAGCCGGGCCACGCACATTCGCGTCCAACGGGTTATTGATAACATGGGTTATCGGCCCAATCGGCTGGCGCAAAGTTTATCAAGCCGCTTTACACAGGTGCTTGCCGTCATGCTCCCGCCGCTGCGCCACGCGTTTGCGGACGCTTATTTTGGCGAGATCCTCAGCGGCATTTCCGATCGTGCCGGCAAATTGGGCCATAAGCTGCTTATCGAGCAGGCCAAACCGCAATACATTAAAGAAGGAAAACATATAGAACTTTATGAGCGGCGGTTTGTCGATGGCGTATTGTGCGTGGGGTTTAATGAAAAGCACACATTTCTCACTGACCTGCGGCAATATCCCATGATACTCGTGGATAACCGATTTGGTGACGGCATGCTGGATTACGTCCATTGCGATTATCGCCTGGGAGCGAAACAGGCTATGAACTGCCTGCTGCAACTCGGGCACCGGAATATCGGCATGATTTATGCCGCGCCTGAAAGCCCAACCGCCCGGGATGTTCTGGAAGTCTATTCCACCGAACTGCGCAACGCGGGCATTAATCCCAAGGAATCCTGGCTGGCGGATGGTTGCTTTACCGATGAAGGCGGTGCCGCGGCAGCGCACCTGCTGACCACCCGCGATAAAGATATTACGGCGCTGTTGTGCGGAAACGACAAAATGGCCCTTGGCGCGATTCGTTATCTTGTCGAACACGGGCATAAAGTTCCGCAGGATATTTCCGTGGTTGGCTTTGATGATATTCAGCACCTGGCATATGCCAATCCGAGTTTAACCACGGTACACCTGCCGCTGTATGAATTAGGCGTTGCGGCATGCGAGCGGCTGGTGAGCCGAATTCGCGGCAAGGTGGATCGCATCAGCGATGTACTGCCTACGCACCTGGTATTGCGCGAGTCCACCAGTATTGTACGTACTCGATGAGCAGGACTGGCTTTGAAAAGCCGCTGACGACCTGAACCCGCCGCGCGCCAGCGAACGCCCGCTTCGCCCTGCCGGCGGGTTGCGGGCCAGGCAAAGTGTGGCTCATTTGTTTTTGAACAGGAATCTTGGCATGATTTTACGCTATCAACGGAAAGCCCTGCATAAGCTGCTGATTACCTTGCCCGAACTGGCAATTGCCATATTGGGCATCTCGGCAGTGGCCCTTACCTTTCAGGTTGATCGGGCGGTGGCTTCACCGGAAAAACTGGCAATTATCCCGGCGAAAATTGAGCATCTTTTCACGTTCAAACCGCCCGTCAACCGTCCGCAGCCGCGAACGGTGAATCTGGCGGGCGATTTTAACAACTGGTCGCCCAGTGCCACTGCAATGCACCGCACCGCCGCCGGAATATGGGAAATTCGTATCCCGCTTTCGCCGGGACTCCATGCCTACAAATTTGTGCTCAATGGCAACCACTGGCTGGCCGATCCGGCGGCCAATCCGGCATTGAATATCAGCGATGGTCAGGGAGGCGTGAATTCGCAGGTGTACATTGCCTCACCATGGCAGACCATGCCGGCGGCTGAACCCAACCGGATCAGAGCTGGAGCAATTTTATTTAATCCCCAAAATATGAATCAGATGGATGTGGTTTCGCGCCATTATCTGCGCGTTGAATTCATCGCCCAAACGGGAGAACTTTCCAGGGCTTCCGTCGATGTTATTCAACCGCATGCCGTGGTACATGCTTATCCGTTGCGGCTGGAATCAAGTCATCTCGGGGCCGCTACCTGGGGAACGATCCTGCATGTTAAAAGACCAATCATTGATTATTACTTCACACTGACCAATGGCACAGCCACGCGGTATCTTGCCGATGATTATCTGTATGCCACAACCGCCAATGCGCAACGTCATGCGTACCACACACGGATGCAATCCAGCGTGGTAACCCCCGGTTGGGCGAAAAGGGCGATCTGGTATGAAATATTTCCGGAGCGATTCCGCAACGGCAACAAAGCCAACGATCCGTCGCCGCACATTCCCTGGCGCTGGCCATGGACCAAGCCGTATCGTCCGGCCGGCGAACACGGAAATTTCTACAGTTATGTCTACAACAGATTTTATGGCGGCGATATTCAAGGCATTCAGGATGAATTGCCGTATTTGCGCCGCCTTGGGGTCAACAGTCTGTATCTCACCCCGGTGTTTGAATCGCCCAGTATCCATAAATATGATCCATCAAGTTTTATCCATGTGGACGATGGCTTTGGCGTGAAAGGGGCTTTGAAAAAGCTGCACGGCGAAAATCCATTGAACCCCAAAACCTGGCAATGGTCCGCATCTGATAAGCTGTTTTTACATTTTATTAAAGTCGCCCACCGGCAGGGCTTCAAGGTTATTATTGATATTCCCTTCGGCCACTGCGGAAAAAACTTCGGGCCATTTCAGAATGTTCTCAAATATGGCCGCAAATCTCCCTATGCCAGTTGGTTTCAGATTATCAGTTGGGGACCGCCGGTGAAATATAAGGCGTGGGATGGAGTCGATGGCTCCATGCCGATGTTCGCATTAAGCAAGCGCTACGGCCTGGCTAAAGGGGTTCGGAATTATATGTTTGCGGCAACCAGACGGTGGCTGGCTCCCAACGGTAATCCGGCCAATGGCGTTGATGGCATTCGACTGGATACCGCTCCGGACGTTCCACACGTATTCTGGATTGCCTGGCGAAAACTTGTGAAGAAAATAAATCCCAAGGCCGTCATCATCGGGGAAGTCTGGCCGCCGGCGCAGGCGTGGCTCAACAAGGGCAATCAGTTTGATGCGGTGATGAATTATCCATTTGCCACCATTGCCACCAATTATTTCGCCAATCGACGCGGTCCGGCCCTGCCCGGTATCGGCCC
>JAKAZF010000341.1 GCA_021826605.1 Planctomycetota bacterium
CCGATGTATTTTTATCTCAACACCGGGGCCAATACCGATGCGATGTGGATTGCCGCCAAACACAAGGCCTTGCAGAAGGAAAAACAATGGCCTTTTGCATGGCTGCACAACAAGGCTTATCACCAGCGCGGCGAGGTTACCGGAACGGTTAAAATCGCCAATGGCCGATCCCCGCGGAACGCCTGGGTCATACTGAGTCTGCCGCCCAATAAAGTGCCGAAGAATCTGTATGGCGACTGGCTGCGCAATATCAATTCCTATATGTACTGGACACGCGCGAAAGCCGACGGTTCATATACCATTAAAAATATCCAGCCGGGGCATTATGATCTGTTTGTTTGGAAAAGCGGCATACTTGGTGAGGTTCGCAAGAACGGCATTGTCGTGAAAAACGGCGGGATGGATCACGAGGGAACCATCACCCTTACACCGCTGTCCTTCGGCAGGACGCTCTGGCAGATCGGCACGCCCAACCGGACGGTTACGGAATTCCGTAATGGTGGAAACTTCCATATCTGGGAGAACTATCTGCGGTACGGGAAAGATTTTCCGCATGGCGTGAATTACATCATCGGGAAAAGCACACCGGCCCGCGACTGGAATTATCTGCAACCCGCCATCGTGCAGGGGCATCACACGCCGACCACATGGAATATTGACTTTAAACTCAAGAAAGTACCGGCCGGCTCGCCTGTGCTGACCATGGTCTGCGGCGGACGCAACGCACGATTGAATGTTTTTGCCAATGGCCACCGGCTTGGACAAATCCATACCAGTATAGGATTACAATTTGTCCGAACCGCACCATATGGGGAATTAATTCTGAAAAACTTCGTCTTCCGTCGCGGAATGCTGCATGCCGGCTGGAATAAAATTGCCTTGACCTTCGCAACATCGTTGCATGGAAATGTCGGGCATATTCGACAGGCGCGGCAGAATTGGACCAGTTTTATGGCGTATGACTGCATCCGCTTATCAATGCGCTCCCACCGCCAGGAAGTGCTTCAAGCTCCCAAACAGCCAAGGTAATTGCCTCCGGCCAAGGTAACAGGCAGCAAGCGAACCAGAACCAGCTTTTTTCATCGAGCACTTCGCACCAAAGTACCGATAATATAGTATGGTATAAGCAGGCACGGCGTGTTGGATCTGTGTCAAAGGGAATTCCGGTGGATATGCGAAAACCTTGGACGACTACACTTCTTGCAGTAATTGCGTTAATCGTTGGAATGTTCTGCACGGAATCTGCCGCACCGGCGCAAAATGCGAAAGCAAATCCGCCGCTGACACGTAAAGCGGTTATTGCGGCCATTGACCGTGGTGTAACTTATTTACTGAAGAAAGAAAAGCCCCGCACATTTTGGGAAACGGTTGCGCCTGGATCGCAGAATTCGGGCGGTGAAACATCTCTTGCGCTTTACGCTCTGTTACAGGTCGGCAATACCTTGAACCGGACCGACCTGAGCGTGGATTCACCCAAAATTAAACCCGCGCTTAAATGGCTGGAGAAACTGACGCCCAAAAGCACCTATGTGGCATCGCTGCAGATCAGTGCTATTACCGAGAGTCCAACCAATTCGCCGCTTTACTTCAAGGCTCTGCATCGGGCGGATACATATCTGATCGATTCGCAGCATTCAGATGGGGCCTACCACTACGTCTGGGATGGGGTAAAACCCCAGGAAGTACTGCCGGGAAACTGGGATAATTCCAACAGTCAATATGGATTGCTTGGCGTTTGGGCGGCGGCCCTGGTCGGTTTTTCGCCGACTGAAAATTACTGGATACGCTGCGAAAAACACTGGCGGAAATGGCAAAACACCGATGGTGGCTGGTCCTATCAAGGCCACGGCGGTTCAACCCGATCCATGACGGCGGCGGGTCTGGCGAGCTTATATGTTGTCGATCAATATCGGCATACCGGGGTGCACTTAAATCCGCATAATGACAAGAATATTCAAGCAGGGTTGCGTTGGCTGGGATCGCATATTCGAACCCAGGATAATCTCTACTATCTATACGGATTAGAACGCGTGGGCCTGGCCAGTGGACTGCGGCATATCGGAAAATCCAACTGGTATCTATCGGGCGCAAAAACCATTATGAAAATTCAGGACCGAACCAGCGGTGCCTGGAAAGGCAGTGTTCTGGGTGCTCCATCGGCAGTGGTGCCAACAAGCTACGCGTTGCTGTTTCTCACACGCGGACTGAACCCCATCATTTTCAACAAGCTCCAATACCCCGGCCCGTGGAATGCCCGCCCCCGCGATGATTACAATGTCACACAATGGCTGAGCACCACATTTGAACAGCAGATTAACTGGCAAATTGTTAATGTTAAATCGGATCCGCGCACCTGGCTTGATGCGCCGATTCTGCTTATAACCGGCCACGGCAATCCGCACTTCACAACCGGTGATATTGCAAAATTCAAATGGTTTATGAATCACGGTGGATTTATTTTCTCCAACGCGGATGGCAACAGCCGATCTTTTACGCGCGCTATTGAAAAAGCCGCCGCTGCGGCAACTGATGATCAGCTTAAAATGCATCCTCTTTCGCCATCGAACTGGTTGTATCATGTGCAATACCAACTACCCGCAAAAATGGATCTCATGGGACTTTCCAATGGTATTCGCGTAAGCTGGGTTCACAGTCCCATAGATGTCGGAGCACGGTGGGAAAGCCTGACCACCGATTTTCATCGCAATGCTTTCCGGTTGGCCGCCAATGTCTATTTTTATGCCACGAGCAAACATCGGCTGGTACGACATTTGAATTCCCGGATTCCAAAACTTAAAATCACCCGCAAACTCCGTAATATAGATGTCTCATTTATCCGTCACGCCGGAGAATGGAATCCCGAACCCGAAGCCTTTAATGCGTTCGCTCATTACGCCGCCCTTCACGGTTTAAGATTCTCCATTCACACGGCGACGCTAAAAACCATGGCGGAAAAAAAGCCGCTGATCGCGTATATGGCGGCCATGAACCGTTTTGATCCATCTTGGAGAACCGAGCACGATATCCGGAATTTTCTTGATGCTGGCGGCACGTTGATCATTGAATCCCCTAATGCCAACCGGAAAGTCACCCATTCCGTTCGAACGATGATTGCCCAATTGTATCCGCTGGCCACCATCGGACGGATTCCGCAATCGAGTCGAATTTTTAATGGCTCTATTCCCGGCACGGTTGCGCTTCACAAAGCGGCCTATCGCGCATTTTTTCTGCGCCACCACGGCTTTTTAGATAAGCCCGTGCTATATGGACTGCGCCGCCATGGTCGATGGATGATTTTGTATAGCCCGTATAATATCGCAACCGGGCTTACAGGGGCCCACGCCTGGGGAATTATGGGCTACAGTCCGGCCACGGCCCGGCAATTGATGCTGAATATGATATTGTACGCATCCCAAAAGCGAAAACCATAGCATTGGATGCATGGTTCGCGTTACACTTGTCTTTTATGAATGCACCGAATCACTCGCTTGATCTGTTTTCTGATCCCGGCAATCGCCGGGCCTTCTCGTCGCATGACCGGCTATGGGAATCCAATCGGTATGTTTATCCGGTGGTATCCCGCCGCAGCGGCGGCATTAGCATTGGTGTAAATCTGAATCCTGACAAAATCTGCAATTTTGATTGCATTTATTGCTGTGTGAATCGGCGCATCGCGGGTGGACCGCCGGCTGTTGATTTGGCGATCTTGCAATTCGAACTTAAGTACATGCTGCAATTGGTTCAAAGCGGCCAGATTTATACGATGGAGCCTTTTTGCGGCGTCGCGCCAGCCTTGCGACGACTTAATGACATTGCTTTTTCCGGCGATGGCGAACCGACTACCTGCCCCAACTTTTTTGAGGCCTGCAAGCTTGCCGCCGATATCCTCCGAACACACCGGCTCTCGGATGTCAAAATTGTAATTATCACCAATGCCACAATGTTACACCGCCCCGCCACCGAGAAAGCACTGGCATTTCTGGACGGGCATAACGGAGAAATCTGGGCAAAACTGGATGCTGGTACCGAGGCGTATTATCAGCAGGTGGATCGTTCCACGATTCCGTTCAAACGGGTGCTAGACAACATTACGTCCTGCGCGCAGCGACGCGAACTGGTCATTCAGACGTTATTTATGAAAGTACATGATCAACCGCCGGCCAATGCTGAAATAGAAGCATACATAAAACGAATAGCCGATATTCTCCTCGCGGGGGGTAAAATAAAGCTCATTCAGATTTACACCGTGGCCCGCCACACCACTGAAGCTTACGCCACAGCGCTACCGCCGACGGAGTTGGTGTCCATTGGCAAGCAAATTGAGACCGCACTTCCGGATATAGCGGTTCATGTATTCCCGTGACTTCTCAGCGGATACACCGCAAATGGGCACGACAGGTGTGACTTTCCCG
>JAKAZF010000342.1 GCA_021826605.1 Planctomycetota bacterium
TCAGCAGGGTGTTAGTGTAATGTTCCCCATGCTCCGAGCCAACAATGTAGCAATCCAGTGATTCATGCCGTTTTAGCGTTTTTACCGTCTCTGACAGATGCACAGACGGATGATATTGCAATCCCTGTTCCATGAGGTCTTTGACCAGATCACGGGCAATAACCCTGGGAAAGCCGGCGACATCATAGATATATTTTTCCGGGTATAGCGTGGCCAATTGACCGCCGAGTTGATCCAGCGAATCGATGATTTTGGTTTTCATCTGCCGCAGGCCCGCATAATAAGCGGCGTACAGCCCCACGGGACCGCCGCCGATAATGGTCAAATCAAATATTTCCTGTGAGCCGCTCATTCCAGCAGTCCCTTTCGCATCACAATCAGCCTTACGCTGATATTTTCCCCCGTTATTCTATCCAATTTTGATCAAGTTAAAAGCGTATTTGAATTTATAATATTCACAAAAACGATATTATAGTGGAGCTTTGGATCATGACTTGCCCCGCAGTGGATTTCAGGGTGCTGCTTGCAATGAAATTGCAGTGTCAATATCTTCGGCTGGCCCACTTAATACTTTGTGGACAAATTCTTCGCCGGGGATGGGGCGGGCAAAATAATAGCCTTGAAACAAGGGGCATCCACGTTCTTTGAGGAAATCAACATGCTGGAGGGTTTCAACACCCTCGGCCACGACCTGCAGTCCGTGATGGGTGGCGACAGCCAGAATCGCCTCCACCAGTGACGCATCATTCATATCCGTGGGGGCGTCCTGGATAAACGATTTATCAATTTTCAACTCCGTCAGCGGCAGTTTCTTCAAATACGCCAGCGACGAATAACCGGTTCCGAAATCATCAATGGAAAAGTGAACACCTAGCGCTTTAAGCTGCCGCATTTTTGAGATGGCTTCCGTGAGATTGTCAAAAACGACCGCCTCGGTAATTTCCAGAGTTAAAAGACTGGCCCTGGCACCGGTTTCCTGCAGAACCATCGCCACGCAATCTCGAAAATCCGGGCCGCGAAATTGCCGCGGACTGACGTTGACGGAGATGCGAATGGGCCTGCCGGCCTGCTCCATTGTTTTAATTGCCAGACACGCCTGCCTAAGCATCCATGTTCCCATGGGAACGATCAGTCCCGTATCTTCCGCGATAGGAATAAACGCCATGGGAGAAATCAAGCCCCCTTCTTTATTGTGCCACCGGATTAACGCCTCGGCACCTATAATTTTCCCGGAGGCATTCACCTGACCTTGCAGGAACATGCGGAAATCCTGACGCTCCATGGCATCGCGCAAATCATGTTCCAGCGTAAGCCGCGCGCTGACGGCAGCCTGCATGGCAGGCTCAAAATAACAGACGCAGTTGCGTCCGGTTGCCTTGGCGCGGTACATCGCCGTGTCCGCCTGCTTAAGCAAGTCCGACGCTGATTCCACGCCCTTGGGAAAAAGCGTCACGCCGATGCTCGCGGCAATGTGATGCTGAAACTTACCGAGTACCACAGGCTCACAAATTGCTTTTTGGATTCGGGCGATCACGGCTTGTACCAGGTTCGCGGAAATTTCGGAATTATCGGATAGCGCCGGAAGCAGCAGGACAAATTCATCACCGCCCAAGCGGCTGACCGTGTCTTCCCGCCGCTGGGCCTGCTGCAGCCGCGCAGCTATTTCCCGTAACAGATCATCGCCGACTTCGTGCCCCTCGGCATCGTTGAGATTCTTAAAATTATCCAGATCAATAAATACCACCGCGCCAAAAACATTATTTCTTTGCGCTACGGCTACAGCGGTCGTCAGCCGATCCAGAAACAATCGTCGATTAGGCAATTCAGTTAATGGATCATAATAAGCCATATGATCAATGCGGGCACTGACTGCCATTTGACCGGAAATGTCTTTTTGCGCACCGACAAAGTGTGTGATCATCCCGGCGTCATTGCGGAGCGGCGCAATATGCAGTTGGTTCCAGAATACCGTACCGTCTTTTTTAAAGTTTTGGAGAATCACCTCACAACAACGCCCTTCTTTCAGGGCTGATCTCACTTCATCAAGTCCCGGTTGATCGTGTTGCGTGCCTTGCAAAAAGCGGCAATTGCGGCCCAGCACCTCCGCCTGCGTGTAACCGGTCAAAAGTTCAAATGCCGGGTTGACATAAGAAATCGGCATGTCCGGCTGCTGCGCATCGGAAATTAGAATGCCGATGGTTGCCGCTTCCAAAGCTCGGTACGCCAGGCGCAGTGAATCTTCCGCCCGCCGGCGATCCGTAACATCATGGGCAATAATCAGATTTAGCCTTCGGCCCTTAAGTACAATCGGATTGACGTAAACTTCTACATGCCGAATCTCCCCGGATTTGATACGATGCTGATTCATAAAAAAGTTGGTGACACCGGCCTTGGTTTCGTTAAACTGCTGCTCTAATTTTTCCTGCCCCGCCATGTTAATATCCCAGATGCGCATCGTGCGCAATTGCTGGCGCGACCAACCCCAAAAGGTGCACGCGGCATTATTAGCGTCAACAATATGGCCGTTCTCCGGGTCCAAAAGATACTCAATGGCCGGACTTTGATTAAATATTTGGAGGAACATATCTTTCTCGCCGGCGTCCCGGTTCTGCAGTTCGCTGATGATCTCCATACCTTGTCCTCAAATCGTGCCTCGTATCAGAAACATGTGGCCTGAATCTGAATCGAGGCAGAAAAATAGCGACGCCAGCCAACTTCCATGAATTCAAAAATCCGACACGCCTTCAACTTTTCGGCAAGTGGCTGGCGGTTTGTTCGGGAATTCTCTGCCGTTTTCCTTTAACTTTTGCCGCAGAGCCGTGCGCAAAATTCAAAGCGACCGATTTTTAGCCAGATCGTCCGCGCGCTGTATGTGATTGTGCCGGGCGATGAAGATTTTTCTTAAGATCTGTACTGCATGCCGCTCGGCACTAATCAACTGCTCTTATTTTAGCAGTCATCCTTGTTATCGGATCAAATATTGTTTCCGATAACTTATTTTATCACTTTTTAGTAAATTCGTATTAATGAATTATTATTGGTCGGAATGCGGTATCATTTCCCATCAGCGTCCGTAGCCGGCCATTATTATTGTTCGCAAGCTCTTCAAATAGCCGCCGGCGCTGCCGGTTGTCGTGCAAATCGGAAAATTATGTCGGTACTAATCGTTATTCAAGCAGCCAGGGGCGGCGATGTAGAAGCATATCCAGGCCCGGGGAAATCGGTTGCAGCAGCAGCAACGCGGCGGTCGCGGGGGGCAGGGGTATGGCCATCCGATGCAACAAAGCGGCGGTTATTCCGGCGATCACTAAAAACACGTTGCGGGCCACCGGTTCGATAGGCAAGGTGCCGGGCAACGCCAAAATGAATACCGATGCGAAGAGAAAATCCGAACTGCACAATTCATAAAATAGTAATGCGATCGACCTTTCCGGCGGGAGATACCACAATCCGCCGATGCTTTGCCAGAATTCATGATGCAGCACGCGCGGGGACAGCGGCCCCAAAATTAGCCCCACCACTACCGCAATTAAAAATAATGCCCACGCCTTCGGCGGCAGAATATGCCGATACGACAAATACAAGCCGGCAATAATAATTGCGAAAATGCCCACTGTCCCGATACGCCCCGCCACGCCACCCAGGAGCAGCGTTGGCGGTGATGGCAAATTCATGGCGAACATATTCTCTAACGCAACGCGGGCCTGAAGCCCCGCCGGATTGTCGGCAATTTTTCCCAACGTGCGCTGAATAACCTGTTCCGGTCGCGGTAACAACACCGCATCGACGCCCCTTTGAGGCGATCTCTGCGGCCAGCGATATATTTGTGCGGGTATCGACCGATCAATGTCCCCGATCGTCAGATGATCTAACACCAGCACCGGCCAGCGTCCGGCGGGCAGGAATATCGCCGTCAGGGCCAGGGGTGCCAAAAGTGCAATATGAAACCGTTGTTTTCCCGGTAAACCCGCAATCCAAATGAGCATCACGATGCTTGCGCCCATCACCGGTGCCCAATACCAGGCAAGCAGGGGGGCGGTCAGGCCTGAAGCAATCATCGTGTAGGCTATCGTATGGCTCCAGGATAGCAATTTGCCGCGCTCGGTAAATCGCGCCAAAAGAAAATGGGCAAAACCCGCCGCGGCCAGAGTCGTTAGAATAATCGCGGCCACGCGGAATCCAAATACCGCGATACCCCACAGCAGCGGCAAAAGCACCGATACGCTGATGGTTTGATAAAATTCCCGCCGTGCCACCGGCCAGGAAAGAAAAGGCCTTCCCTCACCGACGTTGGGAGGTGCCGCCGTCGGTGCCGGTCCGGGAGTATCGGGGATGGGAGGGGCTTTGGCCGTCATGTCGAGACTCCCGGTTTGACAGATGGGGCATTGGCAGTTTTCAAGGAGTGAATCGT
>JAKAZF010000343.1 GCA_021826605.1 Planctomycetota bacterium
GTTTAAGCAGATAAAGCGTGCAAGGGCCATGAAAATGGCCAAACACCTGCGCGATGAGGTGGCGTAGCACCATTTAGAGGCTGTATCGTCGCGCTGGTACCGCCGCACACCATAAATGGAAGCATCACCCACAGCATTGCGCGGCCGTTGTTTGCGGCGGTCATGAAAAGAGCTTTCCGTCAGCACCTCATCGCGATCTTTTGGCCAGCGTCAGCACTTTTATGCTATGATACGTCAGTTGGGTGGGCGGCGGTATAACCGGCGCTAACCCCAAACCAACTGGAGTGTCATTCCGTTGGGCGGAGTTATTCTGTGGCGTGACGCTCCTCCCAAGCGAGGCGCAAGGTAAGTTTGTTGGTTGAATTTTACGGTATGGAGAAAAGCCACCGAAAATCAGTGGTTTATTGTTATGGCGAACCAGTCAAACGGTAATGGTAATGGCAATGGAAACGGTGGTAACCGCACTGGCGATGACGGTGCTGGTGCCAAGTTTAAGGGGCGGCGCGTAACGAATTGTTCCTTTTGCGGCAAATCAAGCCGGGAAGTTGGCTTGATGGTCGAAGGGCCAAATGACATCTATATATGCGAAAATTGCTCGGAACTTTGCCTCAACATCTTTAAGCAGGAGAAACGCAAGGTTAGTGGTCCCAAGCAGCCCATTGGACAGATACCGCCTCCCCGGCAGCTTAAAGAATTTATGGATCAATACGTAATCGGCCAAAATGAGGCCAAACGCGCGATGGCGGTGGCCGTGCACAATCACTATAAGCGTTTGGCGCATGCCGACGCTCGTGGTAAAGACGACATCGAACTCGACAAATCAAATGTACTGCTTATTGGGCCGACTGGTTCGGGAAAAACACTTTTAGCCAAGACGTTGGCCCGCAGTTTAAATGTACCCTTTGCCATTGGCGACGCCACCACGCTTACCGAAGCAGGTTACGTTGGAGAGGATGTCGAAAATCTTCTGCTCAAGCTCCTGCAGAACGCGGATTATGATCTGGAAGCGGCCCAGCGCGGCATCATTTACATTGATGAAATCGACAAAATTGGCAAGACCAACATGAACGTCTCGATTACCCGTGATGTATCGGGCGAGGGCGTTCAACAGGCATTGCTTAAAATGCTGGAAGGGACGCTGGCCAATGTGCCTCCACAAGGCGGCCGCAAACATCCCGAACAGCAATACATACAGCTTGATACGTCACACATTCTCTTTATCTGCGGCGGCACTTTTGTCGGACTTGATCAAATCATCGCCAAGCGACTCGGACGAAAACTTATTGGATTCAATGCCGAGGTGGAACCCGAATCGCGGCAGATGCAGCGCCAGACGGAACTGATTCGCCAGGTAACTCCGGACGATCTGATCGAGTTTGGAATGATACCGGAATTTGTCGGTCGATTGCCGATTATCGCTCCCCTGGCTCCGTTGGATGAAAAGGGGATGATCCAGATACTTACCGAGCCGAAAAACGCTTTGGTTAAGCAATACCAGCGCTTCTTTCAGATGGAAGGAAGCGAGCTTGAATTTTCCGATGAAGCTCTGCATCTCATCGCGCAGCGAGCCATCAAACGTGATACCGGGGCCCGGGCACTGCGCGGTGTCATGGAAGAAATCATGCTTGACTTTATGTATCATCTCCCGGACCAAACGCAGAAAGGCCGCTACTCGATCACCGCCGACGTGGTTGAGGGGCGGGTGAGCCTCTTCGATACCAAGCCGATTCCACTCAAGGAAAGCGCCTGAAAAACAGCTATACTGCGGCCGCGGCAGATCGGTCTTCCCATGAATGATGAGGATTTTTATCCGGCATGAATGCGAACGCGGTGGAGTCCAGTTTCACACGCGGCCCTCCGCTGCGGATCGCCATATGGGTTGATCAGCAAAATCTTCTCTCCGAACTCACCCTCCTTCGGCAGTTAAGCGTGGCACTATCTGCTGAAGGTGTACCCGTATTTATCATCAGTGAAAATGCATCCGTTGAGGCGTTGGCTCCCTACGTGGCGGGATTTCTGCAGGTGCTCTCCGGTTCGTGGATGAAATGGGTGCAGTCGGGTCGATTGGGAAATGAGCGGCACATCGCGTCGGAAATCCGACGTAACAAAATTGATGTGCTCCTGCTCATGGGTTGGAGCGAGGCGCAACTTTCCGTTTTACCTCTTGTGCCCGATCTGGCTATCGTCCGATGGCTGCTGGATCGAGTCGATTTAAACCAGGCCACAGAGGATAGCTACCCGATTTTTGCATCCGAGGAAGTTCGTTCTTCTTCGGGGGCACCCGATCACGCCGCCGTGGTCCAGCCCGGCATGTTGATTAATGAAGGCGTGCAGCCCCCGCGCCGCCATGCTGGCGAGGGCATCCTGACGCTGGCCTGTCTGGAGGCTATTGAAAACCCGGGCGAGTACGAACTATTTCTTAAGGCGTTTGCGGCCGCCCGTCGATCTGCCGATCATATCCTGCTTTTACTTGATGCCGGTATCGCCAAGGACGAAGTGTGGCGTATGGCCAGAAATATGAAACTGCTTAATCGGATCAGTTTTATCCCGCCGATTGGAGCCGTTTCTTCCGCGATACAGAGTGTCGACGCGGTAATTAATATCAGCCCGCAGTCGCGTCTGTGGCTGGTTGGAATTGAGGCCATGGCAGCCGGTCGGGCAGTAATCTGCCGTGGTGCGTCACTGACGAATCTCTTCACTGGCGACACCTGCCGCATAGTCCGCCACTCCGAGGATTGGGCGCAGTGCCTTGAAGATTTGGCCATGCAGCCGACCCGGACCCGCATATTGTGCGAAAATGCCCATCAGCGGGTCAAGCGGCAGCATTCCATGTCTGATTTTCTTGATCGTCTCACAGGCTTGCTCAACGACTTGAGACGCGGGTCGATCCCACTGAAGAAAGCATAACGGACCGGAACGATTTTATTGTGGTAATTCGTCCCAGGATCTGCCGCTTTTACGCAGCAATTGATCCGCCTCGTCCGGCCCCCATGACCCGGGGGCATAAAACTTCAGTGGCGGCTTACCAGCCGACCATGATTCTTCAATCCGGTCAATAATATGCCATGCGCTCTCCACTTCATCACGGCGTATAAACAAGGTGGAATCACCCAGAATTGCGTCAAGCAAAAGACGCTCATATGCCTCGGGAGAATAGCTGCCGAATGCCTCACTGTATTGAAAATTCATTTGTACGGGAGTGACCGTCGCTGAAGTTCCCGGCCGCTTGGCGTTAATTTGCAGCCCGATGCTCTCACGCGGCTGGATACGCAGTGTAAGTACATTGGCACCTGTTCCCCGTTGCGGCGTGTTGAACAGTACGCCCGGAGCGCGGTTGAAATGAATGCTGATTTCCGATCCTTTGCGCTTCAGATGCTTTCCGCTCCGAAGATAAAACGGCACACCGTACCATCTCCAGTTATCAATCGCCAACTGTACGCACGCATAGGTTTCAGTCTGGCTGTGCGGCGAAACGCCGCGCTCTTCCAGGTAGCCAATGACGGCCTTTTCGTTGCGCTCCCCGCGCACATACTGCCCCCGTACCGTGAGGCTTTCAACCTGCTCGGGAGTGTAGGGCAGTATGGACTTGAGCACCCGTACCTTTTCGTCGCGGATGGCGTCGCCATCCAAGGATACCGGCGGTTCCATCGCCACCAGTGTAAGCAGCTGCATCAGATGGTTTTGAATCATATCCCGCAGAGTACCGGCGGTATCAAAGTAGCCTCCGCGCCCCTCAACCCCGATATCCTCCGCCACCGTGACCTGAACGTGATCCACATAGCGCCGGTTCCATATGGGTTCAAAAATGCCGTTTGCAAAACGGAAAACCAACAGGTTTTGCACCGTTTGTTTACCAAGGTAATGGTCAATGCGGTAAACCTGCGATTCATCAAACACCCGGTTGATTTGATGGTTCAATTCATGGGCCGACTTCAGGTTATGCCCGAATGGTTTTTCCACAATCACCCGCCGCCACGCCTGCGAGTTGAACGGATCAATGTTTCCCAGCCCCGCTTCACCCAAATGGCCCACAATCGTGCTGAATTCCGTCGGACTGGTGGAGAGATAATAAAGGCGGCGCCCGGATAAGCCGTACTGTTTATCCAATTCTCCCAGCCGCTTAGCCAGCGAGACATATCCCTGCGCATCCTCAAACGTGCTTTGGTGATAAAACAAATGCGCTGCAAGTTTCTCCCACAATGCTTTGTCGACGGGGCGGCTGCGGGAAAATGCATCAATCCCTTTTAGCATCTCCTGCCGAAATTCATCATCGGTTTTCGGGCGGCGAGCAAAACCAACCACAACGGTATCCGGATGCAGCAAACCGTCGTTTGTCAGGTTATAAATAGCAGGCAGTAGTTTACGGGCCGTCAGGTCTCCGGTAGCGCCGAAAATGACAATGGCGCATGGT
>JAKAZF010000344.1 GCA_021826605.1 Planctomycetota bacterium
GGCAGGATTGGTGGTTAAATCTTCAAAGCGCACCACATGCAGTTGCCGCACCAGATTGGTCTGAATGGCTTCAATTAACCGGCCAATGGCAATGCCCACCGGCGGCCCATTGAGCCAACGCATAACGCGATTATTAATTGTAATCATGGTCAAGGTTCCGGTGACTTCATCGGCGTCAGCGCGGTCCCGATTTTTTCGAAACAGCTTTTCCATGGACGAGAGAATGGCCCGCAGGTCACGGACACACACAATATATTTTGGATTGGGCACAAACTGCTTAACCCAATCATGGTAGTGAAACCAACTGCGGCATTTGTCGACGCATACAGGTTTATCGGTGACTCCTTCGAAAAATCCGTTGATTCCATAACGGCAATAATTCAGGAAGCCTTTCTGCATAAGATCGGGGTCCTGGGCTTTGAATTCGGCCAATTCAGTGTAATATTTTCGCGATGCCAGCATTAAGTCGATAACGCCGCTGGTGGGCGTGCAGTAAAATCGTGGGTTTTGTGCCAGGATATTCTGCATAAGCGTAGAACCTGAGCGCGGCAGGGAAGCGTTGAAAACCAGTTTCTTATCGAACATGAACCCATCCTTTCAAGAGTTAGAGCGAGATCCTGAAAACCTGCGGGAAGTATACACGAACAGCGGGCAAGGCAAAACTGATTCACAAAATTGAATGGCAAAGCGGATCTGCCGGGATCCAGTCCGGTAGAATTCGTTCACCTTGCGGCAAAGCCCGCTTGCGTCTATGTTCACATATTATAAGGCGTGTTGCACGGAATGGGGTTATGGCAGTTCAGTTTGTCATTGGTCGTGCGGGGACTGGAAAGACGCAGTATTGCGTAGATGCGCTCGCGGCGGCATCACAAGCGGAACCTCTGGGACCATCGCTGTTCTGGCTGATGCCGGAACAAGCGACATTTATGTCCGAGCAACGACTCATGGCGGTGCCCGGAATGACGGGCAGTTTCAGAGTTCGGGTTCTTGGGTTCCGGCGACTCTGCCGATTTCTTGCTGCTGAACTGAATCTACCGCTGGGTCCGGAAATATCCCCTGTTGGCCGACAATTGCTGTTGGCGCGGGCGGTACAAACATGCCGGACAGAATTGAGCGCCTATCAAAAGGTTGCACATCTGCCGGGGTTTTTAACCAGCCTGGATCGTACACTGAGGGAAATCATTCAATGCCGGCAAAATGCGGAGCAACTCCGCGCTGCCGCTAACCGATTGCGGCATGAAGCACAACAATGCGATATGTCCCGCGGGGATCTGGTTCTGGCAGATAAACTGCACGATCTGGCATTGCTGCTTGAAAGCTGGGATCGGGTAAGGCCGGCGGATGGCATGGATGCGGAAATGTTGCCCGGAATCATTGAAAATGCCCTGGCCAAGGATCAACGACTGCTGGACTTATCGCTGTACGCGGATGCCTTCAGCTCTTTGAGCATGATGGAAATCCAGCTTTTGTCGCTGCTGGCGAAAAGGGCCAGGCATCTGGTTATTACACTGCTGGCTGATCCAAATGATCCGGTATTCAGTAACCCGACGGCAGCGCCGGTGCCGATGGGAGTATTTCACCGGACCGAGCAACTGTATCAAAAGCTGATGCGCCAATTTCAATTGGCGGGAGCAACCATTGAAAAGCCGATATTTTTGACCGCAGCTCACCGCTTTATACGATCTCCCGCGCTGGCTTGCCTCGAATCAACACTCTTCAGCAGTGCCCCCCCATCGCGGGAAGCCCCATCCGGCGGCGCAATTGAGTTGATGGCATGCCAATCCCCGGAGGAAGAGGTTCTTTGTGCCGGGAGGCGAATTCGGGCGATGGTGGCAAAGGGGGCACGGTACCGGGAAATAGGCGTAATTGTCAGTGATTTAACACGCTATGACAGGCTGATCAATACCACGTTTTCAGCACTGGATATTCCATTTTTTCTCGATCAACGTCAAAGCCTGAAATTTCATCCGCTGGTGGACTTTTTGCGAAGTCTGACCGCTGTGATTCAGAACGACTTTTCCCGTGCGGATATGCTATCGCTGATTAAAACATCATTAACCGGTATTACCGATGCGCAGGCCTGCAATCTTGAAAACTATTTTCTTGCCCATGGCATTGAGCGCGACAATCTTGAATCGGATTGGGCATTCAAGCAATTACCCTCGGAGGAAGAAGATGCCCGGCCTTCGGCGGAAGATTTGATACGGCTGAATGAAATCAATGCAACCCGAAAGCAACTGCGGCTCCGCCTGGAACCATGGATCAGCCTCCATTCGAGCGAAGCACAATCTCTACCGATTGCGCGTTTTGCTTCCACAATAATGACGGTTTTTGAATCCATGCGGGTCGGGAAAATTCTGGAAGATTGGATCGACCGGGCCATTGCGGATCAGACTCCGGAATTAGCACAAATCCATCAACAAGCGTGGTCGCAATGTTGTGATATGCTCCAACAAATCAGCATGCTGGCCGTTGATCATAAGGTGACGATTCTGGAATTCTCCCAGTTGCTGCAGATGCTGCTGGAAAATATGACGCTAGGATTGATACCGCCGGCGGTAGATCAGGTGCTGATCAGTTCTGCGCAACGATCCCGCCATCCGGAATTAAAGACCGTTCTGGTCATGGGTGCATTGGAAACGCTGATGCCCAAAGCGGGAGCGGAAGATGGCATGATCAATGATTTCGATCGACGCCGACTCAAGATGATTCTGGGCGACGCACTGAAACCTGACACGGCGGAAGATCTTACGGATGCGAGCCTTTTTGATTACGTTGCCTTTACACGCGCGGCGGAAAAACTGATCATTTCTTATCCCGCCGCCGATGCCGATGGACGCAAAACGTCACCGAGTATTTACATCAGTCGAATCCAGGCATTATTCGGTGATATTTCGGTGCGTCCGTTGGAATCAGCCGATATACTCTGGCCTGATTTTGCCGCACTGGACGAATTGATTCGCTGGGTTTTTCTGACCATCGGAGATTCCCGCACCGGACCGTCCGGGCCGTCCCACATCACATTGGCCCAAACGGCACAGCAGTGGATTGCGAATCATGTGGATCCAGTGGTGCGACAGCGCTGGCATCAGGCACTGGCGGCTCAAAATAAATTCGCCATCCCCCCCCTGCCGGACGATCTGGGCCGATTCGCCCTTGGCCCCCCGGTGTTAAGCGTCAGCGAATTGGAAACCTACGCCATGTGCCCATTAAAGCATTTCTACAGCTACACGCTGCATCTGCGCCAGCGACCGCAATGGCAGGTGGACGCGCGCAATCTGGGCATGATGTACCACCACGCATTGGATCTGTTCTACCGGGCGGTGATTAACGGTTCACTGGCATGGCCCGACTGCACGGATGCGCAGTTCGCGGAAACGCTCGGAAAGGCCGTTGAAGAAAGCACCCGTGCCCTGTCAGCGCAGGCTATTGCTGACGCATTGGAATTGCAGGCTATCGCCAAGCCCATACGCAGGCAACTGGCAATAGTCCTGGAAGCACAGCGACGCGCTGCGCGTGGCAACACACTTCGACCGGCCGCAACAGAGCTGCGGTTTGGCAGCTTTGCATACAGCGATGACGCATCACCGGCGCTTCCGGCGATTCCATTGGGTGGCCAAACTCCATCGCTGGAATTGCGCGGCAAAATTGACCGCCTGGATATTGATGATGCGGGCCATGCCATGCTTGTCGATTACAAGTCTGGTGGCAAGACTTTCAAGCTCGGTCAATTTATTCATGGATTGGATTTGCAACTCGTGGCGTACATGCTGGCGGTGCGCGGAGCATTCCTGAATGACCGCGGTCCATTGCATCCGATTGGAGCATTTTACTATCCTTTGCGGCCACCGGAATTACCGGCTTCAAAGGAAGCGGATCCGGAGTCTTTGAGCACCACAGATTCAGAGTACTTTGTAAAATGTAAACCCGACGGGCCTTTTGATAACAACGCGATTACCATTCTGGATTCTCTGGTGAACGCCGGACAATCAAGCCCCTGGTTCAAGATTGTTTTAACAAAGGCAGGCCAACCGGATGGCAGGTCAGGCAAGGGTATGGAGCCTAAACTGTTTTCCGCCATTCTGAAGTTCGGATTGGAGAAAATGCAATCAATGGCTCGCGAAATTGGGGCAGGAAATATTGCGCCGATGCCGTATAAGGCAGGGAAGCTAACGCCATGTTCAACGTGTGAATTTAAAAGTATTTGTCCATTTGACCGGCAGCGCGGTCCATACCGCACTATCGATACAAATTCAAAAAATGCAAAAACCGCGTTGCAGGATAACCTGCCTATTGAAAGCGTGGACTGACGATGAATGGTGAAAACAAAACTCAGAATCAAGGTTCCGCCGTATCACAAACCGCGGCACAGAGAAGTGCCACTGCCCATCGATGCGGAGAAATGGTGGT
>JAKAZF010000345.1 GCA_021826605.1 Planctomycetota bacterium
TGACCTTGCGGTGGAAGGGCCAAGTTTTACCAATACATACGTTTTCCCCGACGGTGAGCTGGCACCAATAGGGACAGCAACGAATGCCGCGGAAGAAGCGGGCTTTGATGTCCGTGATGTGGAAAGCCTGCGCGAGCACTATGCGCTGACGCTGCGGCATTGGGTGCGCCGATTGGAGGCATCGCACAACAATGCGTTGCAATTTGTGGATGAGCCTACCTATCGTGTATGGAGATTGTATATGGCCGGTGCCGCATACAACTTTGCAACCTGGGCGGTCAATGTATACCAGTCGCTGCTTGTGAAGCCCGACCGCTTGGGACGCTCCGGCCTGCCGCTGACACGGGAGGACTGGTACGCCAGCAATGCCTCACAGGCTGACCGGAGTGTTTGACTGAGGAAAAGGCGGCGGTATTGTTGAATATATTGCAGGTGGTAAAGTCCGCCTTGAAACCGCTTCAGTTCCGGAAGCCAATGACTCCTGAGGCACAGTTGAGCTGTGCTCGGGTGGATGGCTTTTTAGCAGGGGAACCGAATATCGTGGATCGGTTTTTTTCTTCGCCCGCTGACAACCGCCGTTAATTACGCGGCAAAACTCCTGGCCAGGATTCACAAGCCCGGCGTGGTCAACGCCTATGCCGCATGGGTATTTCTGATGCTGCTGGTACTGCTGGTGGTGAATCGATTGCTGTAATGTGAGAAAGTCCCTATATGTCTGATCTTAACGAGAATCATCGGCGCAAAGTACTGACAACATGTCAATATGTCGATGATTTACTGACCGAAGCGCTTGGGCGGATTGTGCCGAACAATCCAAAGTCACCGTTGCAGAGCTTTATCGCGGATGCGACACCCGAACAGGTTCAGGTACTGCGGCAAGAACTTCAGGAACTGCGAACGGCCATGGTCGATGTGCTGCGGAAAAATAAAATCACAATTCCTTCGCCGCAGATCAGCGCGATGTGGGCTTTTCGAACCGCCCTGGTGGAAGCCGACGAAGTGGTCTTTGATCTGCAGGCAAGATTGATGAGCCGTTACGGAGCACTCAATTCAGAGGCGCAACAACGCCTGGACGAAACCGCCGCACAGTTGATGCGGCAACTGCAAAAGTTTACCGAGGTGTTGAATCATCTGACAATCCAGCAATCAAGGCCCCATCATAAAGAAATGGAGGAATCATGACGAATATTGACCGCCGATTCGCCACAGCGCTTAAGACATTACATGACGCACCATCGTCCATGGCTCAGGCCATCAGGAGGCAGGAAGGAATGTCGGAACATCCGGACGTTTTGATTTTCAGCCCCGATTTTACAACCATGGACATCCACCGTCCGGCTTCGCTTCTGGCGTTGACTGCTACGCATTGGGCCGTGGCGATCAACACGGGTCAATCCGCTGACCAAGCCGCGACTGCGGGAACTGTGTCAGCGGTCGGAAGCGCCTTTAACCGGACGCTGATAGTGGATTTGAGCATTTTACTGCTCGATGGTCGTCTGGCGATTCATGGCGCGGGCCGCAATTCGGCGGCTTACGTTATCTACTTCAACACCGTCATGGAAAAAATCTACAGAGAAGCCGCATTTTATGCCCTAAACCGGATCGTTGCGGCAGCGGGTCCCAGCGGCGAAGCGACTGCTCAAAACAGACCAGTAACACACGCTTCGCTTGCCATGAAGTTCCAGAGTGCTCTTGAAAGATTCACGCCGCCGGGGCGCACGATTGTTTCCTATGTTGCCTGGTCCGCGGTTATCGGCGGATTTCATCGTCTCATTTCTCCGGCTGCAATGCTGGTGCGCACCGAAAGCGAGCTGATTCTCGTTTCCGATGAAGGCCCATCGGGTGGTCATGTTCATGGCCCGCGGCAGAATCTCGGATATGTTGTGACATATATGCCACTGAATCGCATACAGGCGGTAACGTGCTATCCAGGACCAAAGCTGACGGCCATGGAAATGGCCATGGCGGTGGAGAATACGGCGGAATCCATTACTCTTCTTATCCCTCCGGATACAACCGCCGATGTGAAATCGGTGGCAGTTGGAACTCGATAGCCGGGTTTTGCAAGCCTTTCCGGCCGGCGCCGAGAATTTCCGGCGCTTTGGGTAAACAGACCAACCGCGGCGGGCATATAAAGGATGATCGCCATTCGAGACGGGACGAACGTAACATGTATCGACGATATATCTGGTGGCCTGCTTTGAGACCGCCCGCCACCGGCAGAAATTCCACCTGGCTTTAGAAAGAGAATCAGGCACACCGATTGTAAAAAGGGGCACAATTTTGGGAACCTGCGGGGGCTATACGCTTATTGCATCCCGTTCGGTCAGTGAATCCGAGGCCGTATGCGGCGCATCGGCTTGTTGTGTCTGGCCGGACTGGCCGATAATTTCCGCCGCCTGTCGGTCAATCTGTTCTTCGAGCATCATTCGCAAGCGGCCCAGCGCGCGAACCTCCAACTGTCGTACGCGGGCTTTGGTAATGCCCATGCGCTGGGCAATTTGTGATAAGCTCATGGGGCCTTGACCGGCTTCCAATCCATAATGCGCCGCCAGCAGATCCCGTTCCCGGCGCGGAAGTTTTATCAGCGCATCGACAAGCCGTCCCTGCAGCAGCAGCATGTCCACCGCGTCGGGAATGTTCTGCTCCTGCGATTCACCGAGTTCGTCCAGCAGATCATTTTGGGTTGTCACAAGCCGTTCATCAACGCGCGTGCTGTTATCACCGGCTCTGCGGGCGAAATTCTTCATCAGTACATATGTCAGGTAGGTGCTGAACTTCACGCCGCGCGAGAAGTCAAATGTCTCCACGGCTCGCAACATCCATAGATTGCCGTCGGAAATAAGCTCAAAAAGATCATGCTGGGAATGCTGATGCTTTCTGGCCACATGCACAACCACCCGCAGGTGGGTCTGCAATATCTGGTTGCGAATTACGCCGGCGTGTTCCAGAAGAGACTCAATAGCTTCAAGCTCCGCAGTGCGGGCCGTGGTAATGTCAATGCGGGCCTGAAGGCGGGCGGCTTTCGCTTTGAGATAATTCATTTGTCGGAACGCGTCCATGACAACCGCGTGCGGCAGCGGCGGCTGGCGGAACACATCCGACAGATACGCGGGAATATCATTGGGCTGGCGAAGAACAATTTGTTCTCTGACCTCCAGGCCTCCCAGCGAGTCCGTGGGCTGCTGCCGGGCTTTTTCGGGCAATACCTTGAGAATAATGTGATCCGCATCGGGATGATCAAACAGCGGATTGGTGACAAAGCGAATGGACAGATTTTTAATTCTCTGCGCTTTGTCCTGACCCACCACGCGATAAATACTTGAAGCTGTGCGGCAATAACGCTTCGCCAGGCAGTCGACTGATATGCCCCGGTCAAAACAGTCAACGATGATGCGCTTATCCTGATCCGTCAATGGGCCGGGAGTATCCGGAAATACCGCCTGATCAGGATGTTCGGCATCCCAGCGGCGGATAACGTAGCGGATGGTTTCCGGGCTGCGTTTGGTATGTCGGGCAATGCGACGCGAGATCAGCTTCAAACAGCATTGGCAATGTACGGCCAGTCGTCTGGCGCGGCGAATAATATCCGCTTTTTCCTCGTCCGAGAGTTGGCGAAAGCGGGCGGATTTTTCAACCCGTACCGCAAATTGTGTGGAAAAACGTGCCACATCCTCAGCCAGAAACCCCAGACGCTTGACACCATCAGGATAAACAAATCGCATGGCAGCCAGGCCCCGGCGCCGCCAGCGCTGAATGGTTTTGCTGGATACCTTGAATTTCTGGGTAATTTGCTCCAGAGACAGCACTTCATCCCCGGCTTGGGCCACGGGGATATTCAACGAATCCGATACGCTTTCCACCAGGCAGGCAATATCCGCCAGCAGGGCTCTACCGGAAATGATATGATCGGCGGAATCCTTCGGGCGGTAGCCGGTAAGACGAAAGAGCACAAATTCCCATGGATAATCTTCCGTGGAATCAATCTGCCCCATCAGGCCAAGCGCGGCCTGCAATTGTTGATGCCGCTTGGCAATAGGCGTATAGGCCATTTGCCTGGCAAGCTCTTCAATTTTTGGATCCGACCAGATCATGGAGCGCACACTCCTTCGTACAACATTACTATCTTATCTTGGTTTGTACCGTATGGAAACAAAAAAAAAGTGCTTTTCCGCAATTCTCGGACGCGAATATTTAAACATTTATGTTTGAGTATATTCGCAATTAGAATAATGTGGACTATGCGATTGCTTTACACTTCGCTTATAATTCTGACGTTGGCTACGCGGAAGGGCTCAATGATAAAGGCGATACTCTTTGATTTAGCGGATACGCTGCTGCAATTTGATCATCTGGATCATCGCGCTTTATTTGTTCTTGGAGCCAAAGATACATATCGCCATCTGCATA
>JAKAZF010000346.1 GCA_021826605.1 Planctomycetota bacterium
GTTGCGGCCCCCGCAACCATGCCGAAATTGCTGTAATAGGTCTGGCCGGCGCTGAACTCGTTGGATGGATTGAGTGCGAACGGATCGGATGGGCAGATAAAACTTTTGGGTGTGATGAATCCCTGCAGAACCATCAGCCACATGCAGGCCATTGGCGAGCCTTGCTGCACCGGCGTGCTGTAGATGCCGTAAACAACGGTTCCGGCCCCGGCCGAACTCCCGCTGACCGGATTGCCCGGATCATTCTGATACGTAGTTCCCGATGGTCCAACCACGCTGGGAAAATAATTGTTGTTGCTTTGCGCATAAATAATCATGCTTTGCAGAATGCTGCGCTCATTCGCCGAGCAGACCGCCCGGTTCGCCAACTCCTTGGCCCTTGATAATGACGGCAGCAGTATGGCGATGAGCAGGGCGATGATGGAAATCACCACCAGCAATTCTATCAGCGTAAAGGCGCGGTTTTTCATTTGATGCTTCTGCATGGCCTTTGTTCCCCTGGGCGGCCGCCGCCACAGCCGTTAATTACACGGCGGTCAACCGGTGATGTCCGGCGAATGGCTCTCCAAATGGTCGTAACCGTGCCGCAGCCGGAACGCTGCCGTATGGGCTATCGGTCCGATGAAGGCGGGGAATTTAATAAAATGGCTGGAAAGCGGCCTGTCGGCGCGAAGCGGCGCCACGGCCGAAAAAAACGGGCTGATTGAACTGAAAGGCGGGTTACGCCCCGGATTCAGGCAACGATAGCGCTGCGCTTTTTCTGGGCGTCGTTCATCTGTTCCGCGGTGGGGCTGACGCCGCCGGCCATCATCTGTACAAAACAGTCGAACAGATAAGTGGCATCGTGCGGGCCGGGACTGGCCTCCGGATGATATTGAACGGCAAATACCGGTTCGGATTTCATGCGGAAACCCTCCAGCGTTTGATCATTCAGGTTGATATGGGTCGGTTGGCCGCCCTGTTTTTCCAGGGATGCCGCATCCACCGCAAAACCATGATTTTGCGAGGTTATTTCCACCTTTCCCGTGCCGGTATTGCGCACCGGTTGATTCCCGCCGCGATGACCGAATTTCAGTTTGTACGTGGTGGCGCCAAGTGCCAACCCCAGCAGTTGGTGGCCCAGGCAAATGCCGAAAATCGGTTTCTTACCGATAAGGTCTTTGAGCGTCTGCTGCACATAGGTGATCGGTTCCGGATCGCCGGGCCCATTGCTGATAAACACGCCGTCCGGCTGGTATTCCAGAATTTCCGCACTGCCGGTGGTTGCGGGCACCACCGTCACCCTGCAGCCGCTTTGCACCAAATTGCGCAGAATGTTTCGCTTCAGGCCGCAGTCAATTGCCACGACATGATATGCCGCCGGGCCGGTTGAATCCGTATATTGCGCCCATGAGCCTTTGCCGGTAGTCCACTGGTAGGGGGCCGATGGCGTTACCAGTTTTACCAGGTCCGCTCCCACCAAGCCGGTCCATCCCTGTGCCTGACGAATAAGTGCGGCATCGTCATTGGCACGCTTTGGATCCGTGCAAATGACCCCCCGTAACGCCCCCTGTGTGCGCAGTTTCCTTACCAGCGCCCGGGTATCTATGCCTGCCAGACCGCCGATTCCCTGCCGGTGTAAAAACGCGTGCAGCGACTCCACGGACCGAAAATTGCTTGCCACCGGAGACAAGTCTTTAACGATAAATCCGTCCACTTGAATTTTTGCTGACTCATCGTCATCGTTATTCGCAATACCGTAATTGCCGATTTGCGGATAAGTCATTGTGACAATCTGGCCGCAGTAAGATGGGTCGGTCAGAATCTCCTGATAGCCGGAAAGTGACGTGTTAAACACCACCTCGCCCACTTGGCATACCGGCGCACCGAACCCGACACCGGTGAATATGGTTCCATCTTCAAGAGCAAGCTTGGCTGGGGATTGGATGGACATTGATTTTCCCGAAAAATCCTGCAGCGCTGCGTGCGATGCCAACCGGCTAAAGTATAGCGTCGGAGTGCCGCGCGAACAATAACGCTCCTTTTTTTCATCAGTCCGCAGACGCTTAAAAATTCCCTGTATTCCGTCAGTCGCCCGGCAATGCGGCAACCTATGCAAGTCGGTGCGGATCAACTGGACGAAGGTTCAGCCGCGGAAGATAATCTGAAAGACGTTGATATTCATATGGATGTTCCGCGGGTCTTTTTTCGGCGGTTTTTCGGATTTGATCGGGGATTTTCGCGTGGCGGGTGCAGACGCTCAAGTCAGGGCAACAGTCCGGGATCTGCCGGATGGAATGGAGTTTATCCTTCCACCCGGGGCGGCGCCGCAATCCGCCGCAGTTAATTTATGGCGATATTGGCACGTGGGGTTTCTGGGGTTGGTTGCGGTTTTCATACTGTTTATCAATCATTGGCGTTTCCGGTTTTCCGGAAATTTAGCCGAGACGTTGATTATTCTTCTGATGGCTGTCAACGGTGCGTTTGCCGAAATTATGCGCGGCCGTTCAGCGGTTTACCTCGGAATTCATCCGGACAAAATAACCCTGCGGCGGGGAAAGCGAAGGTGGGGTAAGCCGTTGAAGATTTTATCTCGTGACATTATCGACATCGGAATAGTTCCCGCGATTACGGCTGATCAATGGCTGCTGGCATTAAGGCGAACCAATGCCCCCCCATGCACTTTGGTGCGCGGATCAAAGTCGCTGATTGCCGATATTTCCGCCGCAATCACCCGGATTATGCACGTGCCGGTGATGGATGCGGATATGACGAAGATCGATTCAAATTTCATTGGTAATGCCGTCGCGAATTTATGGGATTACCCGGCTCCGCCGCCGGATAAACGTATGGTTTTGGTCCACGAAAACAACCTGCTTCTGATGGAATTAAAGGGTGTTCTTTACCCCGGGACCCAGGGGACCGCCGCAGCCGTGCTTATTACCGCCGTTGTGTTCGGGGTAACTGTTTGCGTTGATGGAGGGGCTATGCACCCCTGGATGCTGCCGCTGTTCTGCGTTTTATTGGCAGGGCTGTTGGTATTGGTGAAGGCGGCTTACCGTGGCCTGTTAATTGTTGCTTCCCCAGATGAAGTCTGCATTCGCAGTATCGGATGGATTCCCACTGCCACTAGGATTTGGCCGGCCAATGAAATCCAGAACTTTCTGATTCATACCGCCAACGCTGGTAATTCCTCGGCAACGGGGATTCACCGCCTGAAATTGTTATTGACGGGTGGTCGGCAAATTAATCTATTTCAAACATCAAAGCTTACATTTCATCAGATAGGGTACTTGGCCACGGAATTACGCAGATTTTATAATAAAAAGGCGTGCTAATAATTTGTTTCTATGAAATTTTAAGTCGCGTTAGCAAAATATATACGTCATTTCTCAGCCGCTTGACCTCATGCATCCGGATGGACTATAAAGCATCCGTCAAGGCGGTATGAGTAAGCCGTGAAGGACGTCGGACTCGAACATTCGATTCTAGCCAATAGGACGATTCGGTTCGTTTTCCTGCAATATTTTGGTACTGTTGCCAAACTGTCGGCGTTCTGTTATCCTTTCTCATGTCGTTGACGATATGCGGTTTTTCCGCATGTCCGCCGATGTTTCGAATGTTTAACAGCGTATGCTGTTAAAATTTTAAGAAATTTCGGTGAACGCTTGACAGCCGCAAAATTGTGGCTATAGTAATGAACCCTTGATGACGGACGTTAAAAAATCCGACAATCAAGAAGGCGAAAGGAATTGAGAGTGACGGGTAAGAAACCCGGCACTGCCTATCCGACACAGTGAAACAACGTCGGAGCTTAACAGGAGCTACGGTTGCCAACCAAGCAAACGGTAGCGGGTATCAGGTAAACTGACCGAAACGGATTCCCACCTCTTGGGGCCATCGGTAGAACCTGTGGCCCAAACCGAATAGTTAAGAATTTCAAGGATTCCGGCACACGCTCAGATGCGTTCGTATGTCGAATCGCAGTGCTGATCGGGTGCCGATGTCTGATTTATTCAGATTATTCGAGCTCTTTGACAAGTGAAGATTGCGTGATGTGGTTCACAAACTCCACATTAAATATGCACGTTTGGAAACAGGCGGGGGTGGAAACCTACCCAGATTTTTATTTCCGCTGAAATTCCGGCGTGCGTCAAAAAGCGCAAAAATCTACTGTGTGTGGCTGAGCAATTGCAGCCAAACACGAAACCAGAGTTACACAAAGTTACTTTCAGGTGGCTTGATAGTCTGGGCGGCTTCGGCGCTGTCCAGACAACATACTTGAGGTTTTTCCGGTTTTTCACGGTGCGAAAGCAGCGTGATGGAATGCGGGACGATGGAAAGTCAATGTGGTCAAGCTACTAAGGGTATACGGTGGATGACTTGGCGTACAGAGGCGAAGAAGGTCGGTGTAGCCTCCGATATGCT
>JAKAZF010000347.1 GCA_021826605.1 Planctomycetota bacterium
CTATATATGCCATAAATATAAATTATTTCATTTCGCGACGTGATTGTTGGCGAAAATGAATGACCCGTTGCGGTTTTATGCTTGACGGTAATTCCCTGGCGAGCCGGGCCGGGACAACTGTTGGGGCTTCAGGTTTTGCCTCGCCGTCAGAACGATCCATACATGTCAAGTTTGCGGCGATCCTGCTTTGCTTTGACGCTACCTGCACGCACGGCTTTGGTGAGCCAGTAATCAGCTTTTTCGAGACTTTTGGCGACTCCCTGGCCACGCTCATACAGCTTTGCCACTGCTATTTCAGCGCTCAATTTGTATTCCCGATCCGGCCCGCGGGCGGTCGCGGCAAGTAAAAGCCACTTGAAAGCCCGCGCGTAGTGATGATTGTTTCTATCGGAGATACCGCAATAAAAATCTCCCTCCCGGCTGCCGCCGTACGCTGCCTTGTGCCACCAATAGCTCGCCTTGGTATAGTTTGTTCGCGTCCCTTCGGCGTTAGCATAACAGAGGCCCAAGTTCGCCTCCGCATCGACATCACCTTGCCGAGCGGCCCTCCGGTTCCAGAAAAACGCCTTCGCGGGATTCGCTTTTGTGCCTGTTCCGGAATAATAGCAATCGGCCAGACCGGTTTCCGCCCATGAGAATCCAGCGTGGGCGGACTGTCGGTACCAGTAATATGCGCGGGGCAAATTTTTATGAATAATTGAACCGACATAATAAAGAATTGCGAGATTATATTCCGCCTCGCAGTTACCCTGACGCGCGGCGAGCCGTTCATACTTGGCGTAGATGTACTTGTTTTTCTTCACTCCCCAGCCATTAAGATACATGGCACCAAGCTGCCATTCGGAAGTCGGGTCGTTCAGGGCCACCCCGCGGCGAACCCACTTAAGCGCCCTGGTTGGATCAAATCCGTACCCGGGATCAAATCCATCCAAGCCAAGATAAATATTGCCAAGCGTACCATCCGCTTTTCTGTATCCTTGATCCGCTGCCATGCGTAACCATTTGATCGCTTTTGGGAAGTCTTTTCTGACTCCCTTTCCAAGAGCGTAAAGCCGCCCCAGATCATACTCGGCCGCCGGGACACCGGCGTGAGCCGCAAGCCGGTACCACTTGGCGGCCTTCGTTGCATTGGCCCGCACGCCGTAACCATCTTCATAAATCCATCCAACATCAAGTAATGCCCACGGATCATGTTTAGCTGCGGCAAGCCGCAGCCAATGCATGGCCTTCCGGAAATGGGATGCTGTCCCCATACCTTTCAGATAAAACCAGCCAACCTTCATTTCGCCGAATGGGTTGCCGCGGCGGGCGGCTTTCATAAACCACTTCATGGCTTTGGTGTAATCTTGACTGACACTGCGGCCATATTGATAAATTAAGCCCATGTTGTTGCACGCACGTAAATCTCCACCCGCTGCTGCCAGTCGGAACCAGTGCATGGCTTTTGTGGTATCAGCCGCGGTACTCAAGCCCTTCAAATAGAACCAGCCGACGCTATTTTCGGCACGTGGATTCCCTTGTTCGGCAGATTTTTTGTACCATGACATGGCTGCCGCAAGATCAGGCTTAAGTGTCGTAACCTTCTTTTCCAAACCGGGAACACACAAATCTCCCATGAACAATTCAGCAGTGGCATTTCCCGCTGTGGCAAGCTTTTCCAGCGACCTGAATGCGGATTTGTTCGTTCTGGCGGCGGCGAACAGCGCCTTCACAGGCTCGCCCGCCTTGGCCGGCTCGGCTCGAACAAGGTCCGCCATCACCAAAAATATCAGCGTGGCGGTGACAGTGGCAATCCATCTGGTCATGGCCAATTCCAAGGCAGTTGCAGACAAAACACGACATAAACGGTACAAAACATGATCTGCTTTCGCAAGCAGCACCGAGCCCAGTGTGAAACGAAATAGCGACAGGCATTTATTTCATGACCGTCATAATAGTCTCGTGACCTGCGCTTATCTGCGTAACAACCCTTAAATTGTTTCCCTTTCCCGGGTCTCCGGGCCGTGAAGTCAGCGGGTAAAAGAAACGGCTGTCGTCGACGGTAACAGATGCCATTTCACAATTAAGGATTATAACTGTAGGTGTAACTGTTATAAACCATTGCTGATGGGTTGCTGGTATTGTAACCAGTGCCGAAGCTGAAGAAACAGGGGGCGTGAACCTGGCTGGGCAGTGGCATGGGTGCTGCGTCCGCGGTGGTGCTGGTGGGGGTGGTAAACGTTGGAGCGTACACGATCTGGCCGTCGATATTTGTTATGTTGTAAGGCGATGTTGAATAGGTTCCCCCCGCGACCACCGGGAACGGGTAGGTGTTGTTTGTCTGATTCGTTGTCGCCTGCGCGTCAGTCGCCGGCACATACTGTATCGGATGGCCCAAGCCATCAATAATTTCAATCACACCGGTCATGGTTCCAGCGTTACCCGGAGCCGGAAATGTCCCGGTTACCACCGCTGTTGCGGGCAAGTTGGTGAGAAAGTTTTTATGCTGCGCCCAGTTTCCCGCATTCGGCCCGCCTGCAATTTTATACGCATGCAACCGCTGATAACCTTCCAGAAATGCGAGCATATCGGTTGGAGTTTGGCCGCCGGTTTTATGCTGGTACCATTCCAGCGCTCCCTGCAAACCCTTGAGTTCCGATTTGGTCAGTGCCAATTCGGAGCTTGCCTGTACCTGTTCGCCCACTGCCAGGCCAATGCCAATGAGGATAATGATGATCAGCACCACCACCAGCATTTCAATCAGGGTAAATCCGCGCGAATTCCGCATGACCAATTCCTCGTTAAGCATCTGCCTTCGGCTACTGTATTGTAGCAGGTTTTTATGTGAAACCAATAAAAAAAACAGAAAATTTATGGCTCTGCGCCCGCATTGCTACCCGCACGCCCCGGTTGGACTTTGCCCGCCCTGCAGCGACCATGCCTATAATGCTCCGAAGTTGGTTCAGGAATGGGTCATCGCGACCCGGGCGATTTCCTGTACCGACTGCTCATTGGATCTTGAAAAGTGTGTCGATATTAAAAGCTTCAGGAGAAGTCCGTTTATGCGAAGGAGTTCACGGCTTATGTTGCTGACCACATTGCTTGCCGCCGTTGCGGGCTGCTCATCCCAGAATCATCCAAACGCCGCCCTTCAGGCTCCGGTGGTATATCAAACCGCCAGCACGCCATCGCCCTCGTGGGTCTTTGGCCCATCCGCGCCGTTGCCGGCAGGATTCCCCAAGCCCGGACCGGTTGGAGAAATCATTATCAAGCAATATCCCGCGTCCCGCATCGCCATTGTTGACCGCGATCAGCGGCATCAAGGCTCGGGCGGATTGTTTATGCCGCTGTTCCGGCACATAGAAAAAAATCATATTGCCATGAGTTCGCCCGTTGTCATGACCTATCAGGATTCCGCGCAGGACCGGGCGGTAATGGCTTCCATGGCATTTGTGTATCCATCCGAAGCCACCGGACAATTACAGACCGATGGTTCGGTAAAAGTTGAAAATGTTCCACCGATGACGGTCGTGAGCATCGGCGTGCGCGGCGGCTACACCGCCAGCCGTTTTCTCAAGGCCTCCGGTAAACTATATCTGTGGCTCGCGGAACATAAATCCCAATTCACCGCCGCCGGCCAGCCCCGCTATTTAGCGTACAACAGCCCATTTGTTCCCCCTCCATTTCAATTCGGCGAAGTCCAGATACCAATTACCCCGGTGGTCTCCACCGGCGCTGTTAACAACTCCGGTTCCGGCAGCAACTGATTCTGCCGCCGCCGGCAACGCCCCGATACCACCGGTACAATCGAAGCGACATCCGCACACTGCGCAAAGCAGTTCGGGCATTAAAGCCGGCATGCCACTGGGATCAGACTGCTTTATCCTCGCTCAGTGCACGAATGCACATGAAAACCTTGTGGATTTCTGTCCACGAAGGATCCCGCTCGCAATGCCTCGCACAACGCTCAATGGCCGCTTGGTGCCGCGGTATGAGTTTGGAATAATCGGCCTGGGCTTTTTTGTTTGGAAATTCGTTTCCGAACGTGCTTTTCCACTCAACTCTAACGCGCTTCACCACGGCGTTGCAGTCGTGGAACTCCTCGCCGGTGTCGGCAAGGTGTGCAAGTACCCAGACCTCAAAACAGGGCTTTGATAATGCGACTTTCACATTGTGCTGCTCGGCTTTCTGCCTCGCTTCCCGCGACTGCGTTTGCCGCGTCGGCTCCGCTTCAAGATCAATCAATGCCCAGACGGCGCTGCGACTTTCCGTATCATCCTTGGAAGTTGTGTCCTCAAGGGCCTCCCGGCGCTTAATCGCTTCTGAGACAATTGCATCGGGCGTTGCGCCGTGGTGCGGCGCTTTTACAATCTCCAATGCCACACGCGATTTAATCTCACGTTTGAATGCCTCGAAATAAGCCACA
>JAKAZF010000348.1 GCA_021826605.1 Planctomycetota bacterium
AAGTTCAAAGCGCATCTGGGTAATTTCGGTTATCAGGCTGGGGTTATTGAGAAACCACCAGCAGCCAAAGGGCATCAGATTGCCGAACTTGCGGGCCGTGACACACAGTTCATGCTGATTTTCCCGCGAAAGCATGGTGACCAGAAATTTGTTGCCGGGGAAATCCCGGCACAGCCGCGCGACGCTGGTCACATCGGAAAGACCGGAGGTATCGCCGGCGTCACGCAATGCCGGCTGCGTGCGAAGGCTTGATCCAATCATCATGGCAAAGGGCAATTTGCGTTCCGCACACACGGGTAGAATCGCTTTTTCCAGTATGGTTTGGCCGGCCAGAGCCAGCGTGTCGGTCTGATTGGCGGGATAACGGAAATCCGGCGGCAGGCTGACGGCCATATAGATGGCCTGTTGCCGATCCAGCCACTGGTTCAGGAATCGTTTGACTTCATCGATAGTTTGCGCGGACGGATCGCTTTGAACTTTATAACCCCAATCAGAAAGCTTGGCCGCAGCCTGCGGAAAGTTGCGCAGCAGCGGGTCAATGCGCAACACCGCTTTAAATCGGGGATCGGCACCGACATTTGGATCCGCCAGCCAGCGATCCCGTTCATTATCATCAAAGACCGGATTGGTCATCGTGATGGTGTGAACGTTGCTTAGCTGCATGACTTTGTCAATGTATTCGCTGGGATCCTGTTTGGCAAAAAAGCCGCGGTAGGCATCCAGATGCTTTTCATTGGGGTCCAGGCCGAGCTTGCTTAGCGTGGTCAGTACACCGCGGCACGCTTCGCTGATCGGCGTATTTTCCACGAATAAATGTTTCCATATATGATCGGCCTGACGGGATTTCGGCCATTTCCAGAATTCTTCATACGGCAATTCAGAGGCGGGCACCACACGGTATACTTCCGCGACAAGATAGTGATAGGTGACCAATTCTTCCACGCCCCAGAGCATCAGACCGCTGGGATCCACCTTGCCGGTGCGGTTGGCCACAGGCGTGCCAAAACGCGGCGTATAGAGATGCGTATGCAGATCATAAATTTTCTGATGCGACACAACATCGGCTACAACAGATTTCAGTTGATCTGCGGGAATACCTGTTTGCGCTCTGGCAGCGGCATTGGATTCTTTCGTCAGTGTGTTGCTGATCATGGCAATTGCCTCCTTCTGATTCGTCCTGCATGGCAGGTCTCAAATTAGTGCGCACCTGTGCGCTGATCATTTATGCATGCTATGATAAATGTGCAGTTATTGCAAGCGAAGCGTTCGATATTTTATGCGCCATTTCGGAATGAAATGGGCGGTATGTGGATCACAATATTTTTCCATGGGCATTGCTGTGCGGTTGTTGGCGTCGTTGCATACGGATAATAATTGGCAAAACAAGCCTATTATTGGCCTGTTTATAGAAAACGCAGCCGTTGGGTCTCGCAGATTATTTATCGCGGTATGGCAAAACACACGTTGTGCGCACAAAATATTATATTGTGTTGTTATGTGCCATAAAAATTTTCTATAAATTGCTTGACATTCTGTTTTGGTGATTCTATACTTACAACCGTCGAGTGTATGTGCCCGCTGTGCATTCGGGTGTCACCCGTGCCAGCACGTTCGATGCGGCGAACCATATCAGCCGGTTGGGCGGCAGTTCAGATTCCCGAAGGAATCTGAATTCGATCAGGTGCGAAGAAGAATTTGTTGAATGGGAAACAGTTTGGCTGTTTCCAGAAGTTCATTGTGCCTTCTTTAGGAATCGGGCTTCTTTTTTTTTGGAGGATGTGTCCATGCTATCCCAAGATTCCCATCATCAGGTAAGGCGGCGATTCGGCAAGGGTTTTACCCTTATTGAATTGCTGGTGGTCATTTCTATTATCGCGCTGCTGATCGCGATACTTTTACCCGCGCTGGCCCGAGCCAAGGAACTGGCTAACCGGGCGGTCTGCTCGGCCAATGTGCGCAGCCTGGTGCAGTCGATGGTGATTTACGCCCAGAGCAACAAAAGTACATTTCCCTGCACGCCGGGCAATACCGGGGGGACCTTTTACAACTCACCGACCGGGGTCGCAGGCGTTGGCTTGACCAACCCGAGCAACAGCGGTCCCTCCACTATGCAAATGTACTACACCAGCGCGGCGATCGGGAACCCGGCAGGGTCAAGTGCGGTGGCTGATCCGTTGCAGTGCATGTGGCTGCTGGTGCTCAATGGGCAGATGACAACGAAGAGCTTTATCTGTCCCTCGGATCCGTACGCTGTTGGGCCGTCTCTGGAATATGGGACAAATAGTTTCACGATGTTTGTCGATTTTGGCTTCATGAGCACAACGCAGTCAAACGTCAGCAAAAACGGCCAGGGGGAAAGCTACTCAATTGCTTATCCATGGCAGGCGGACGGCCAACCGGGGGCCTGGTGGTCCACTCGGTCGGGCTCAGATGTGCCCGTGGCGTGCGATATCGCGCCAGTCCCTGAAGGAGGCAATGGTTCCGGAACCAATATTCAGCGCGTCACAAATATTCTCCCCAATGCCAACACCTATGGAAACTACATTTACAACACCGGAAACCATAATGGCGATGGCCAGAATGTCGGCTTTGGTGACGGCCACGTTTCCTGGGAAGTCAATCCTTACGTGGGCCAGAACAATGACAATATTTTCTGCTACGACAGCGCGGCGGATCTTGGCAAAGACGGCCTGAGTTTTCAAGCCAATGAACTCACGGGATACGGTGGAAGCCACGACGGCCCTTACCAATTGGCTGGTACAAGCCCCAACTCACCGCCGTACGACACCGTCATGGTGCCGCGATTGGAATTCTCCAAGGGAGGTTCTCCGCAGTGGTAAGAACTCGCACGGCCGGCCTTGTGCCGGTGGCGAAAAAAAGGCGGGAAGCAGGCTGGCCTGCTGGCAAAACCGCAGCCATCCTGGCTTTCTGTTCCGCTTTGGATTGTCGCCGCCAACCGCCGCGGGCTCAAAGGTAAACTGACTGTCGGGCCTCGTGCGTTGGCCATCAGTTGAAGTGTGTCAGTAAATAGACAAGGTTTATTTGATGAATGTGATGGCTGTTAACTCAGGTCGATCCCGGCTGCTTGCGCTCTTGTTGGCATGCGCGCTTTTCTTGGAAGTGCTGCCAGCCGTTGCTGCCGCGAAAACCATTGTTGTTTCGCCGGATAAATCGCACGGTCAATTTACCACCGTGATGGCCGCGATCTCCTCGATTAAGCCGCACAGCAAAACGCCGGTGACAATCCTTATACGTCCCGGGATCTATCATGAACATATTGTTATCCCCAGGGGTGAACCCCCCATTACGCTGCTGGGGGAAGATCCTGATAATACCATTTTGGTGTACTCCTTAATTGCGTATGACAAGGGTCCCAATGGTAAACCCATTGGAACCTTCAGTACGCAAAGCACCTGGGTGCAGGATAATCACTTCTCTGCCGCCAATATAACCTTCGCCAATGATTCCGGTATCAGCGGCAATGGCTATGATGGTCAGGCTCTGGCCATACGTGTGGATGGTGACCAATGTGTGTTTTACAACTGCCATTTCCTGGGCTGGCAGGACACCATTCTGCTGAATCAGAATCGGCAATATTTCGATCACTGCCAGATCAACGGGGCGGTGGACTTTATTTTTGGCAACGCCACCGCTTTCTTCCGTAACTGCAAAATCAATTGCCTTGGTTATGGCTGCATTACCGCCCCGCGTACGCCGCAGTCCAGCCCGTATGGTTTTGTATTTTCTCATTGTCGCATTACCGCCTGCACCAAGCCCGGCGATACCTGGCTGGGACGGCCATGGGGACCCTATGCGGCATCAACCTTCATGGATTGTTATCTGCCCGGATCGCTGAATTCCGCAGGCTGGATGCACTGGATGGATAAGAAAAATCCGGAAACCGCCCGCTTCGCGGAATTTGGCAATAAAGGCCCGGGAGCCGGCAAGCGTCCCGCATGGATTAAAGAACTCACCAAGGCTCAGGCTCGTAAGATTACCGTGGCTCGCGTGCTGGGTGGAACCGATCATTGGAAGCCGGAAGCGGAAGTTAAAGCCCTGCGGAGGCGCATACACGCAATGCACCATCATTAGCGAGTAAAAGTGTTGGCATCGGGATCATGTAATTGATGTGCAGGGCGCAGCGCCAGTTGCTTACAGCGCGGATGTTGTATCATCGTTGATGATCAATCCTTTAAAAGAATGTGGAGACTGCAATTGCTGAACACCGCCGGAAAAATATTTTTATCAATTGCCGCGATTGTTGCCATAACGTTGCCGGCAGTACCCGCTGCAATGGGATCTGGTGTCCCAGCCAGAGTGCTGGTGGTGGCCCCGAACACCCCGGGTGATCTGGGAACGATTCAATCGGCAATCAATGCCGT
>JAKAZF010000349.1 GCA_021826605.1 Planctomycetota bacterium
CGGTCGCGGTCAAGGGATCCCGCCGGGCGAATGCGGCTGGGGACAGCCGCGGTCCCAGTCTCATAGGAACGACCGAGCAGCTCATGCTGATCGGCCGCAACGGCTTCGGCGTGTCGGCGTTTCCGAAGGTTCTTCAGACCCGGACCGGTATCGTGGACAAATACCGGGCCATGGCAGGTGCGGTTCGGGTTTCCGCTCACTTTCCATGGCCAGCCAAAGCGCCGAGATCCTCCATGCTGACCGGCATGGATTCCACATTGAGAATGGCCACTCGGCAGGCGGCACTGATCCATTATCCCTTCGCCAGATTTCTACGCGATGATTGGAGTACCCAGGGGGATTGGACGGCGCGGTATGGTAGGGAATCTGGGATTCTCTGCGCCGCCCATTTTGATCTAAGCTTTTACTTTTCATCCCCTGATTATGCTACGAACGTGGACGCCTTCTGCGGCCCGCACCATAGCGCGAAATTTGAAAGCATGCGTGAATGGGAGATGTGGGCGGATACCGATAATCCCAAGGCACTGTATATACCGCAGATTGGGCACAGGCGTTGCACCGTTTGGGATGACCACGGGGAGACCTATTCCACCGATTTTCAGGGGCCGGACTTATGGCTGCGTGTACATCTCAAAAAGCCCGGCATCTATCGCCTGAGTTTGTATTTCCTCAATAAGGATGGCTATTTTGGCCCCAATCGTCAACGCGATTTGCTGGTGGAGGTTTATCCGCTGGCAAGGGAATATTGGCGGGCCATGGCCCGGCCCATTCTTTCAGCGATGGTATTTCCCAAGAACCCCGCAGCGCTGCAATGGGCAAGGATTGCCATGGCATCTGCTCCATTGGCGGTAGCGCGGGTGGTGAATTATTGCAACCCGGTGTACACACGCCTTGCCATTGCCGGGCCGGGGCAATACATGGTGCGTATTGCGCGCAACGGCGGCTTGAACACGGAAATCTGCGGCATATTTATTGATAAAGCGGATGCTCCGCGTACTCAATCTGACAGCCAGGCGATGCCGTGTATGTGGGGTGTGAATTATCGTCCGCCGGAGATTCCCGATTCCGCCATGTCCAACAGCAAGATTGCCGTCGCCATGACCACCTGGCGGGCGGCGAGGCATGCCTTTGGCCCACTGGGATTTGCGGCCCGTTGGCCGGTGCGATTGATGGCGCTTCGCGCAGCGGCGGCGCAGAATGCCCCGGCGGCATTGTTAGCCCGTTGGCGCTGGAAGTTGGACATCTGGACGCGCAAGGATCGGAAAGTATTTGACTCCAATATGAACAATGCTTTTCGGGCAATGCTCAAACAGTGGAAGGGATTAAAGGAACTGATGGCAAAGGATCACGATCTACAACTGAATTCAGGAAAACTTGGACAAGGAGAACTTTGAAATGAAAATGCTTGGAAATCTCTGGAATCGGGTAAGGAACCGAAGCGGGCCGCGCAAGCGTTCCATTGTGCTGGAGTTGGGGATTACATCGGCGGTGCTGGTGATGCTGGCATGTTTTGCGGCTGTACATCCTGGAACCTTCGCGGGTTATCTCGAGGTTAACACGACAATGAGTTCGTTCTCACCGGATACGGCACCAGTGGGCAGCGTTTCATTATCAACCGTGGCCGCTTACTACACTCCGCCGCCGGGCGTGCCTGAGGGGGGATTTATCCGCGGACTACAGTTGGAGCGTCACCAACGTGCAGTACACACCGCACCAGGCGGTTCCACTTGGCCCGGCCCCATCGGGGAGCTATATTGCCACATTTGCTACGCAATCATCTTCGGCTCAAACTGCGACGCTGAATTTTACACCGGAGCTTGGTGGATATTGGATGGTTTCCGTGCAGTGCGATGTGACAGTTACGGATACGAAAACAAATAAGACCTGGCTGACCCCGGAGGGTGCGGGGGTCGCGGCACCTAATCCGCGGACGGCACCGTCGGTCAGTTCGATAACGGTAGCGAGGACCACCGGAGCGAGCTGGATCTATGATGCTGCGGGATATGCCTATCTGGACACGGTAACGGTTAATGGAAATGCTCTGGCCAAGGTAGAGATCCACCAGTTAATAAAGTCCTCAACAAGCTTCCAGGCTTGGAATGGGGCACAAATGACAGTAGCACAAATTGAGCAAGAGGAAACTCCACCCAAAAGTGTAGACACTGGTGGAAAATACGTGACGGATTGGGACTGGACAGGTCTTAATAATATAAAGAATGGTCTGGGCACAAGTAATAACGATGAACATACTTTCAACGTGACAAGTAGACAAGTACCCATTGGCGGAATAAATTATACTGAGGTGCGTCGGGCATCTTATGCTCTGGATTTTCGTATTGAGGCACGCATAAGCGGCACAACAACGGTTATTGCCACCCATGATTGGGGTTATGGTTGGAACAATAGCATCGCGGACTGGACGAATAAGAATAATCCGCCACCGCCTGCTGGTGATGTATGCGCCTCCACAAATTTTGGTAAAACAAGTTCGTTCACAGATGTGTACGGAATCACCGGGCTGCCACCGCAGTGAACGTTGTTTTCGGTATACTTACCATGAAAGGAGTTCGATATGAACAAGATTTATTTCCTCTCAGCCTTCATCGCAACTATTCTTGCCGTCCGGCCATTGGATGGCCATATACCGCAATTACATCGCGTCAAAATTACACAATATGTTCAGGATACCACCGTTATTCTAGGTAACAAATCAGCTATCGTACTTGAAGTTTATAATGGGTCTACCCGGCAATTGGTTATTGCTTATGGCTATGTTATGTTTAGAAGAATGGCGCGAATACCAAAAGGGACTGTGATGGCTCCCCAATATGAGAAGCGCGGCTTTCCCCGCGGCCTTTGGCTTTCTATAAGGTATTGGTGGCCTAGAAGGGTAAAGCGGATCATAAATCTATCCGGGCAAATCGATAATAGCGCGATATCGCGAATTTCGCCCAGAAAAACAGATTTCATTAAAATTGCCCTCCCGGCAGGTTTGTTTGCCGCTGGTGAATGCGCATTTCAGGTTGTCCTGCATAATGGATCAAAAGTAATCGCCAAGTCGCAGATCACGGAAATTAAATGTATCAAGAAAAATCCCTCCGCAAATAAGAAAAAGTGAGTGATAATTTCCGTGATGTTGCTCCGTTGTGCTGGAGTTGGGAATTGCATCAGCGGTGCTGGTGCTGCTGGCAATTTTTGCGGCTGTACATCCTGGAACTTTCGCGGGCTATCTCGAGGTTAATACGACAATGAGTTCGTTCTCACCGGATACGGCACCAGTGGGTAGCGTTTCATTATCAACCGTGGCCGCTTACTACACCCCGCCGCCAGGCGTGCCGGAGAGGGCCGCGAGAATAGAGGCTGTCATTTTGTGGAGTCGAGGGCGGTTGGGTTGAGCCGGAAATTTTACCATGGCCGCGTCGTCGATGGATGGTGGGTGTGGTGTGGGCGGTGGTGCTACTTGCGGGGGGTGCGGCGGCGGCTGTTGCCGCAGAGCAGGGAGCAGTTGAGAGTTGAGCAGTAGAGCGAATCGGGCTGCGGCCCGATTGGAGCAGGCGTGAGAACAACGAACAACAGGGCAGGGCGCTGCGCTCAACGAGCAACGAGCAACAGACAGTGCCGCGGCGAAGACCCACCTGCGGTCTACTGAGTACTTTCTCAACACCGACGACTGCCGCGAAAAAGCTCGCGGTGCAAGCACACGCGGCGGCGGCTGTTGCCGCAGAGCAGAGAACGGGAGAGATTTGAGAAGTAGAGCGAATCGGGCTGCGGCCCGATTAGAGCAGGTGTGGGTAGAACAGGTGAACAGCAGAGCACAAGCCAACAACAAGCAACGAGCAACGAGCAACGAACAACAATAGGGAAAGCGCTTGTCACAATTAACAACGGGGTTGCGTGGCAACGGTGGGTGCCGGTTCCCCTTCAGGATTCTTTTCCGCGATCGCTGTGGCGGCATGTTATTTAGGCATCGCGAAAAAATAACCTGAGCATTCTGGCTGGTACTTTTGGCCGCCGGCGGCGTTGCCCGCTCGTTACAGAATCCATGCGGATATGCGCCTCGCGGGCGTCTTGCAGGCGGTCAAAATTCCTGCGCCATAATTGCTCACGTTGTTTCTTCGCGATGCCTACTTGTCAATGACGTTGTTCAGCGGGTCTGAGCTATTCGTCGGGAAGGCTATAGTGCCCTGTTCCACCCGTAATTACGGGTTGACGGAGGGCCAAGGCGTTGTGGGCGCGAAGCAAGGAGGATTACGTATGGATACATACGTTGACGACGAGCGACAAAGCCCACGGCCCCTTGGCCCCCGCCCGTAGGGTTGGCCTGAAACCGGCCATCTGCGGCGTCGCGTCGGCTCAAGGGGTTTAC
>JAKAZF010000350.1 GCA_021826605.1 Planctomycetota bacterium
AAATACAGGATCTAAAATTTCGGAAACAATACCATTTAATTGCCCGAGCAACGTCGAACGTTGGCCATAACTCATATCGCGAAAATTGAGCCTGGGCAATGGATTCAAATTCAAGCCTGAAATGCGTTTCCACGCGGACCAACGTCCATTTGCCAAAAGCCGTTGTCGCCGGACCTCAACACGGTAGAACGCGGTAATATGATAAGGCGCTGGCAGTGCGGACTCGTTGGCGGTGAGCTTTTTATCCTTGGCGGACAAGCTGGCCAGCCACTTGTCCATTGGGAATTGGGTTTTAAGCGTTACCCAGAACATACCTTTGGTTGGCAGAGTGCTGGCGCCATTGTTGGCATTTTCAAATTGCGTCATGTAATTTGAAGCATTGGCATTGGGCATAAAACCAGTGTTTCCGCCCGTGGTTCCGGCTGTACCGGAAGACGGCGGCAGATATACCACAGCCTGCGATTGACTGGCTTCAGGTGCAGGTAACGCCGGTGCCGACGCCGACATAAATATCAGGCCATGGCCGCGCTGGCTCGAGGTTAACGCCAGGGCAGTGTTATAAGGGGCAAATGGAACCTTTGATACAGCTACAAGCGTTGGCGGCAAGGGGCTGGTTTGCTTATCAACCAGCTTTTTGACGTAATCGGGCAATTGACCAATGTTGATCGGTCGATTTTTCTGCTGCTGAATAGCCAATTCCAGAGATCGCACCTGCGACGTGATAACCGAACCGACATCGGCGGGGGCCACCATTGAACCCGGCTGAACAGGCGACTGGACCTGATTGGGATCATGCGCAAAATTTTTGTAAACCAGCCAGCCCGCAAAAAGCACGCCGATTCCAAGAATGAGCTTTTCGACATGGCGCTCTATGGGATTAATATTCTTCATGGTCGATCACCAATTTCCGTTCTGAAGTTATGGTAACTCAAGGTTGCGCCGCCGGCGTCGTCGTCTTCAGCAAGCTCAATCGAGCACGATATGCCGGGGGCATCAATGGCTCATTCCATGGTGTGCAAAACAGTGCTTCCATCAGAATATCCGCACGAACCACGGGAACTTTACCGTATACATAACCATCTGTTATGGCATTAATCGGATCAACGGTTGTTAGATTCATCTGCAGCACCGTATAACCATTATTCTGGCGGTACAGTTGATTGATAAAGTCATTGATACGGTCCGCCTGCACCACAACACTGATGGCTACAAGTGTGATCTGATGCTTGTCATTGCTGAAATGATTGGTCAATATGGCACCCGTTGTGGCACCTTTTGTCGCACCTGTTGACGGTGCACCGGTTGACATTCCCGGCGGACCAAAACCGCCGGGAGGCCCAAACCCACCCGGAGGGCCGAAGCCTCCCGGTGGCATGCCTGGCGGACCGCCCGGATATCCACCCGGAGGACCCACCGCATTAGACGATGTAGCCGGAAGCGCACCGAGAAACAGTCCGCCATCCGGCACCATAGTAGGTCCGGTTCCGCTTTGTTGTGATTGTGTCTGGCCAGTCAGGGCAGTTGGCGCATCGGTTCCGATGGTAATATGAATCAATCGTTTCAACGGCGACAGACTGACGTTGGGACTGCTTTGGTCCATGGCTCTGATCGCGTTGACAATATCGTTTTGTATCCATGAATCAACAAATGCTTCATAAATCTGAGATGCCGTCGGAAGGTGCCGGCTCAACACAAAATTACGTTCCTGAAAACTGGCCCGATCGGCATAAACTTTGCATTTTGAAGCTGCGAGAAATACCTGCCGACGAATAATGGAATCCTGGATTTTCTTCTGTTCGGAGGTGCTGGCCGAGTTGCTGCTCTGAAACCCTTGCGGCATGGCGTCCTGCATCTGTTTCAGACGCGCATCGACAAGATTGGTGATATGCCGCGTACTGGGCGGCATTCCGGCATCCATGCGCGTCAGAAAACAGAAACGGTTCTGAGGATTGTTCATAAAGAGCCGTCGATACTGCCGCCGAAAGGCTCGCCGCGTGGTCAAAAATCGCGGCGGATTCGGAAGCATTCCCGCCATTGGCATCCCCGCCAGAAGGGGAATTTCATGATGCCGCGGGTCCTTGGCAATCTGGCCCTGCGGAGTAAATTCCACCCGCCCCCAGGCGTTAAGTGTAATATATTCCTGTTTCACTGATTTAGATTGGGACTCAATGTATTTCTGAACTTTCAACCGCGCCGCAATAATCGGTGGTGTGACAGGCCCGCTGTATCGCTTATGACCGGGAATATGCAGAGAAGTGGTGCGCAAACTCTGTGCGACCTGCGCCTGAGACAACGCGGCGGTCATTTTACTGCGAAGTTTGGCCCCCATGGAACTCAAGGGATAGAACAACACCACGATCGACGCCAAAATCACAATGCCGCAGATAATCGGTATCAGATTGGCCTTGATAAATTTCATCCAAACCTCCAGCCAGTTGAATCAATCCGAGGTTTCGGATTTCATCCAGCTCGTGTTATTGGCATACATTCAAAAGCCGCTTCCGTCAGTCCATCACACAGCCCGACAGCGGCCCTACCGCATTACGTCCTTAATGGACATAAACATTGACAATCATCTGAAACGCGGTCGCATCGTTCAGAGACGCCTTGGTATTGGGATCAATCGCTCCCTGGATCGCTCCAGCACCCTGGTTGCTGAAACTGAAGTTGGCACCGCCAGACGGGGGCATCCCGCCCGGAGAAAATCCACCGGGAGGCCCAAACCCTCCTGGAGGTCCAAATCCGCCCGGAGGACCAAATCCACCGGGAGGGCCGCCACCGAATGCACCGGGAGGCCTGAATCCCCCTTGGGGCATTCCGCCGGGAAACCCCGGCATATTGTTTTGTGGAATGACATTCTGATTCTGGCCATTGGCCGGTGCGGTGGTCGTTGTCTTTGGTAAAAATGCTGGAAGAAATACGCCGGAGAAGGGACCAAGGACCGATCCCCAGGGTATAAATCCAATGCCACCGGAATTAGCACCTCCGCCCCCCCCACCCATCAAATCGCCAATCCGGGAGGTGGCCAGAGACCCTTTGACGATTTTGATCGTGAAACTCTTTTTGGCCGCCGGGCCCGCAAATTTTTCAAGCCGATCCTGGAATTCCTGTAGAATTTTGCCCCAATTTTGATATGGCGTATAACCACTGACCACCAGTTGGAATCCACCGCCAGTCGGAGTCGTTGCCGCAGTACCAGCAGTTCTCCTCGGCGCGGTCGGTTCCGCGGACTGACCGTTCGTGGAGGCAACCTGATCCGACAGCACCGTTTCATACGTGGATGTGACGGACTGGAGCACAATTTTCCATGAATCGGGATCTTTTAGATCAGCCGGCTTTTTGCTCATGGCCTGAGGCAGCGACTCATATAGAGTACCAATAATTTGCGGCCAGATTTCCCGCTTTTTTCCCAAATCCAGGTAATAATTAATTTTGGAAACATTGGACTGGTAGGTATTGCTGATGGAGGTGTATTGGCTCCGCAACGAAGATTCGGCAAGAATGTGCGTTTTGGCCTGCTGCACTTCGGGCGTATTAACGCTGGAGTCGTATGCGGATGAATCCATAGAATAACGTGCCGCCGATGCCGCAGCACCCAGGACAAACAAAGCCGCCGTTGCAGCAAACCACGGATACTTTTTACGCCATATCATTTGCCGCGCGATTTCAACCGGCAGCAGGTTTGTATTAATGGTTGCCAGACCGACGCCCTGAAGCGCCAAACCATAAGCCGCCGTCATACCGAGGGCCTGATCGCTTAACCCCGCAGCCATCTTGGCGTCATCAATTTCAATTTTGGTAAAACCATCAAGCCGAGCTACTTCCATACCCAGATATTGCTGGAGGTATTTCTGCAGATTAGAGAGACGGAATGGATTGCCCATACCGATTATCTGTTCCACCCGGCTTTCCCGATGAGAACTGTTGTAGTAACCGATGGACCGCTGGATCTCCGCGACAACATCCGCAAATGTCGGCCGCATTGCCTGAAATATCTGCCGGGCGTATTTGCTGGTAGCCGCGGTCTTTTTCAGAGATTCCGCCTTTTTAAACGCAAAGCGGAAACTTTTCGCCAGTGATTCGGTGAAACTGTTGCCACCCAGATTGATGTTGCGCAGCCACAATCGTCCCTGATCAACCACAATCAAATCTGTATGGTCGGCCCCGATATCCAGGAAGATCGTCCCTTTATCCAATCCTTTGCCTTCATGAACCACTGCGTTGTATACGGCCAGAGGCGCCAGTTGCAGTCCATGAACAGTGATGCCCAATGATTGAAAATCAGCGAGGATGGCACCGACCAAATCGGTCTTAATGGCAAAAATGCCGATTTCAACATCCGGGCTGTCAGAATTTCGAAAGCTG
>JAKAZF010000351.1 GCA_021826605.1 Planctomycetota bacterium
GAGGGAACCGCGATGCCGGTTGACTCGATGCGGCGAACGTTCCGCGTTGAACTCCGGAATCGGCAACCGGTGGTGTCACCGGTTCACGATCCAAGCGTCTGAATACAGAGAATCATCGGTGCCGTACCACCGGTGGGGCATCCGGCAGGGGAATGTTATTGAGCGTAAACGGAACGCGATATTCATGCCAGCCGGTGAGCACCGTAATATTGAGTTTCGCGGAAGCTCCGGGTTCGGTGCGTAATGGAATCATGAGTTTATCAACGCCCTTCGGAAGTTGGGCGATAATGTAACCTCCGCTGATCCTTTTATGATTTTGCACCACGGACACTGATTGAAAGACACCCGCCGGGGCGATTGTTTCCAGAATCAGAAATCGGGAATGACGCGACCGGGTGATACCCATAATTCTCATGCGAACCGCCGCCGCATGCAGGATCGCGTTGGAAACAGGTTTTTGTATCAGGCTCATCGGATTGTTCAAGCTGACGGTCCGGATGGTTCCCCCCGCCGCGACATCCAGCGACCCGATCAATTCACGAATTGTGGCCGCTTGCGGTGCCGGAACGCCGAACCGCAAAATAACGGGAAAACCAACGGCTCCGGCCTGCTGCATATGTTGATACAGTTTGCCGCGCACGGGAACAATCTGTTGGAAACGTGGCGATATGGGCGTTAACGTATGGCCCGTGTTAAGTACTTCCGTGATGATTCGCACATGGTGATAAAAATTAGGGTGCCGCAGCAGTTTGCTGCTTATATTCAGGCATAAGGTCAGGCCGGTTGTTTTGACAAGACTGCGAAGATAAGGCGATTTGTCCGCGGCAAAAAGCAAACTGCGTGTCTCACTGACATAGGCAACCGTCGTTTTTACAGTCGCCCCGGATGAAGCACCCTGTGCATGCACATATGAACTCGCGGCCAAAAGCGGCAGAAATACGATCGCGGAAAAATGTTTCAACGGTGTCATGAATTGCATGCGTGCATACTCCGTGCGAAAAGCAGTCACATATTATACCATGCTGTAAACATCTCCGGCACATTTTCCCTTTCCCGAGTTAGCGTGTGCCGTCTGCCGGGCGCGAAGGGTGCCATTTTACAATTTTTCTCCGGCACAATATGCTATGTCAACTTGTCAGGAGAAACCGGTGATGAACAAAGTCAGTTGTATTATTTCAGTCAGTGTTATGGCGATCTGTGCGCTCTTCACAGGCGCAGTGGCTCTTGCCCAGGATGCGGGGCGTGCCACCACGCCGCCTTTAACGGATTTTGTTTCCTTTGCCGGAATGAACCACAAGGGCCATCAATTGGCGTTCAGTGATGCCTCTCCGCTGCTGAAACTCACCGACGGACGTCAGATGGAAGCGGCCTCCACCTTTTCGCATGATCGGCGAAATATTGCCGCGTTCCATGCCGCGTTTACATATCAGGCTGCAAAACTTGCCAACGGCGGTGGCGATGGTGTGGCGCTGGTATTCCAAAATGATCCGCGTGGGATACGCGCCGTTGGCGCCACGGGTGACGCTTTGGGTTATCGCGGAATCATCCGCAGCGCCGCATTTGAAATCAATTTGTATAACGGCACGCGGCCGCGAACGGAAAGTGAAGGATTGTCACAGGGCATTACCACGGGAATGCTTCCGCCGGGCGATCATCAGGGAATTAACTTTCGCGCTGCCGGTGCTACGGGCAGATATGACAGCACCGGAGAAGTCAATCTGCGTTCGGGCCATCCGATTCGCATCCAACTGCGTTATAACGGCTTGACGCTCAAGGCCAGATTGCACGATGAAATCACCGGCCAAACTTTTACCTGGAGCAAACAACTCGATATTCCTCTGGCAGTTGATGGAAATACCGCCTATGTCGGTTTTACCGGTGCCAGCGGCGATGCCACCGCCGTGCAGACCATCAGCGATTTTTCCTTCCAATCTTATATGCCCACACCGGCTTTATCTCACCAGTTGCCGGCCAATATGGTCAATGCCTTTATCGGCACCGGGGCGGGTCCGGGCGGCAGTATCAATTTATTCCCCGGCCCCTCCATGCCGTTTGGCATGGTGCAGCTAAGCCCGGATACGGAAGCATCCGGATATGGCTATCACTATTATCAGCCGGATATTCAAGGTTTCAGCATGACACATATGAGTGGTCCCGGATGCAACAATGAAGGGGATGTGTTTTTCACGGCCACCACCGGTGCTGTGCATACGCAGATAAAAAATTTCCAATCGACCTATTCACATGCCATGGAATCCGCCCAGCCCGGCTACTATCAGGTTAAGCTGTTGCGCTGGGGCATCCATGCCCAGTTGACGGCGACCAATCGCTGCGGAGTCGCGAAGTTCACGTTCCCTGCCGGCAAGCAGGCCAACATTCTTATTCCCATCAGTCACACCCTCAACTATACCGTCGCTTCTCATGTGCGGATTGTCAATAATCATGAGATCGCCGGATATGTCGCGGATCACTGTTTTTGTGGTAATAATCAGAGCTACAAAGTTCATTTTGTCATGACTTTCAGCAAGCCATTTGCCGTCAGTGGCACCTGGAGCGGGGAAAAGGGTGTCGGGAAATTGCATGTTGATTCGGACCATGTCCGGCAGACGGGGCACAACCAGTGGGTGGGTGCCTATGCCAGTTGGCCCGCGTTATCCAGAGCACAGAGTATTACCGTGCGGGTGGGTATTTCATACGTTGATTTGGCCGGTGCAAAAAATAACCTGCGGCAGGAAGTGGCGGACAAGAGTTTTACTGCCATTCGTCGAGCCGCATTGAATACATGGAATCACGCGCTAAGTGTTATCCATGTTTCCGGCGGTTTGCCGTCGCAACGGGAAGTTTTCTATACCGCCTTGTACCACAGCATGTTAATGCCCAGTATTTTCAGTGATGCCGACGGCCGGTATCTGGGTTTTGATAATAAGATACATCATGTTGCCACCGGACATTATATCTACTGCAACTATTCCGGCTGGGATATTTACCGCAGCGAAATGCCTCTGTTGGCGCTGATCGCCCCCAAGCGCATGGAAGATATGTGCCAATCCATTGTATTAATGTACCAGCAGGGCGGCTGGATTGACCGCTGGCCGCAGATTAACCATTACACCAATATTATGTGTGGCAGTCCGCTGACAACAGTTATGTGCATGGCCTACATCGATGGCCTGCATGATTTTAATATTCAGGCCGGCTGGCAGGGCATGGTCAAAGATGCCACGCAAGCTCCGCCGCCGGGGCGTCCCTATCAGGGCGAACGCAATATTCAGTGGATCAATAAGCTTCACTTTGATCCGGACAATTATGAGGCTTACGGATCCGTATCGCAGATTCAGGAAGATTGCGTAGCCTACGCTTCCCTCTATTACCTGGCGAAAGAACTGGGCAAAACCCGTGCTGCGGAATTGTTCCATCAGCGGGCTTTGTATTTCCAGAACGTTTTTGACCATCAGGATCGTGACTTCCGGCCCCGCTTATCCAATGGCCAATGGCGCAAAGCCTTCAAACGCACACAATCACGCGGCTTTGTTGAAGGCTCCGGCTGGCAGTACCAATGGCTCGCTCCGTGCGATATGCACTGGTTGGTGCATGCGGTGGGCATCGCCCGCTTTAACCGTCGATTGGAGCGTTTCTTCAGCTATAAAACACCGGGCTGGAAGGCGCAGTACTACAATCCGTACAATGAAACCGATCTGGAGGCCCCGTTTGAATTCAACTTCTCCGGTAAGCCGTGGCGAACGCAATATGCGGTTCGCCGGGTGCTGAGAGAAAATTATACCCTCTCCTCCAATGGAATCCCCGGCAATGATGATTGTGGGGAAATGTCCTCCTGGGCGGTCATGAGCATGATGGGGATTTATACCATCGACCCCGCCAGCGGAGCTTATGAACTATGCAGCCCGGCATTCCCCAGGATAAGCATCCGCCTCCATACCCCATACACTGGTGGGCGCTTTGTGATTACCACCACCGCCAAACCGGCCTTCACGCCTTATATTCAAAGCGTCAAGCTCAATGGCAATGCGCAGAATGCCGATTGGATCAATGTAAAAGCTCTGACCGCCGGTGGAAGATTGGCCTTTACGCTCGGCAAATCTCCGAACCGGAACTGGGGCGGAAAACCCGACGAAGCCCCGCCGTCCTTAGGCCGCTCTTCGCAAAAATAGAGCTGCTGTGAGTTGTACGGTGCAGGCGTAACAACTCATGCGGCCGGATGTGGTCCGCCATAATGATTGTGCAATATCGTACAGGTTCCTGTGGGTGAACTTGCTCGGCTCTTATCCGGCCCAGTTCATCTGAGGTCCCAAAGACTCAACAATATGATAGATGGCGGCCGCCACGCCACCGCGCAGGGTATCGCC
>JAKAZF010000352.1 GCA_021826605.1 Planctomycetota bacterium
ACGCGGCGTGAGGCGGAATTTTCCCGCCGTTTTTTCCAGCAGACCATCCTTGATCAATTGTTCAAGAAGATCCGAATCCGCCGGTTGCAGTTTAGCCAGGGCTTCAAGGGCCTGATCACCATAGGAAAGAATAAAATCAAAAATACTATCCGTGGCAAAAAGGCTTTCGGGTGTGGGAAACTCCGAACCGTCAAATTCACCGTAATTAAAAAGCATGGCACAGCATCCTGCTATCATTGAGCCTGTGGTCAAAATCGGACAGGCCGATACCGCATTATAGCCATGTGGATCGGCGGGGCGAAAAGGCTTACCACAAATCCGCATTTGCCGATTGCGTCTTTGGAATGGATAATCCTGAATATGAAACAGGCACAGGAAATTTTTAAGAAATTTCTCCATGACCATCGGCAAAAATACACCGAAGAGCGGCGTGTGGTGCTGGAAGTTATTGAGAGCTTTGACCGCCCGTTTGAAGCGGAGGAACTGTTGCTGGCCCTGCGGCGGCAACAACATCGCGTCAGCAAGGCCACGGTGTACCGTACGCTGAAACACCTGGTTGAATGCCTGCTGGTGAATCAGATTTTCTTCGGGGCGGGAAAACAAAGCTATTATGATTTTGTCGGCTCGCAGCGCGGCCACGACCATCTGGTGGACGTTCAAACCGGAAAAATTATTCCCTTTTCCAGTCCGGAAATCGCGGCGTTACGAGATCGCATTGCCCGTGAAATGGGATTTAGCGCAGTGGCCCACCGATTCCAGATACTGGGACGGCCCGGTAGCTTGCCCAAGTAAGGGCCGGGCTTGCGGACACAAACAATTAATGGACATGGCGGATGATTTGTCCGCGCACCAGGAATACCACTTCTTCAGCAATGTTGGTGCAATGATCAGCGATGCGCTCAAAGTTTTTCGCAATCATAATCATCGCCAGATCAGCCGGCACATTCTGAGTATCGGCCACCATGCCGGCCTGCAGGTCGTGGTAAATCTGATGGTAGAGGGCGTCGATGACATCATCGCCCCGGCAGACCTCGGAAGCCAGAGCCGGATCACTTAACCCCAGACATTTGGTTGTATCATCCACCTGCTTGAGTGTGGATTCAGCCATGGTTTTTAATTCATGGGGAATTTGTGAGACCGTTGCGGAGAATGATGGAACCATCTGCGCGATGTTATAAGCGCAATCGCCGATGCGCTCCAGATCACTGTTAATTTTTACAATGGCAAAAACGGTGCGGAGATCAGAGGCGGCGGGCTTATGCTCCGAGAGCATGTTGATGGCGGCGCGTTCAATTCTGACTTCCTCGGCGTCAATTTGCTCCTCGGTATCGCGCACGCCGTAAGCGATATCCGGCCGACAATGAATGACCGCCTGCGTAACCTGTTCCACCGCTCCTTGAACCAATGCAGCCATGTCCACACAACGATGATGCAGAAGTTCCAGGGCTTCAACAAACTGAATCGACACGAACTGCTCCAGGCACAACGCATAGACCGACAAACGTGAGGCAATTATACCCCGGCAAGTACCGCGGAGCGAACAAGGTTCGGATTTCCTGTTGTGCCGCAGCGCCGGGCGTGTGCTGCAGGCAGCGCAGCTGGACGGCTCAATGCGCGAACACGCCAGCGGTGATGAGTGGAATAGCGATGTCATTCCGGCGATGGGGGGCCGCCACCGCGTGCCTGAGGGGAGGGCGAAAGTTTGGGCCGTCGCCTGGCCTTCCCATCCGCGGCTCGCTTGGCGCTCTCGTCAGGCTTCCCCGACGTAACTTCCACCATTTTTCCCCAATCGATGTTGTTGGACGGGTCGCAGAACTGCGACCTGAATTCCTCAATGAATGAATCCACGACCTTCTCGCATTGGCAGAGAAACGCGTCGCTACGCTCGCGGGATTTCTCGCCGATCGGCTCGATGATTCGTTTATAGATCTCGGGGTCTCCAGTTATGAACTCCCAGAACCGCTGGCCACATAATTTCAGATAATCCCCCCTATCTTCGCTGGCTGATCCCAGCTTCCCGTAGCAGCATCCGTTAACACATACTATCTGGCCGGAGTTAGCACCCTGCCTGTAGATTCTGACCGCCTGTCTGAAGCTATCTCGCATTCGCTTTATCTGAGAGCTGTTTCCCCAGTTTGGCCCTGATTTTATAGCCACGAGGTAGCGAACGCCAGCTTTCTCAAACTCCAAATCAATCCCTTCAGCGGTTGCCTTTCCCCATCCTCCGTAGGCCTGCTGGCATAAGAAAATAGCGAGGCCCTCGAGGAAATTCCCCAAGATCGTCTCCTCCTGCGATGAAAGGTGGGCATCTATGATGGATTGCACGAGGTCGCGCGGTGTCACGATCCCCTTGGCCTTAAGCAAATAGGGATTCTTGCGAGCCAGCACGACGTGGAGTTTCAGCGACAGCAGACTTCTCAACCGGGCCTCGTGGAAATCTGGGATCTTTTCCCGCACGTAGCGTATAACAACCGCCTGTTGAATCAACTTTGGCATAACCCGATTCTCCGCTTTGACCCATGGCTAAATCGCCCAGCGAGTGTTCTGCAATAAGCGCGTACTCCTCGGACATCTCGACGCCGATAGAGTTGCGACCCCATCGCATCGCAGCGTGGTTGGTCGTGCCCGACCCAGCAAACGGATCAAGTACCCAATCCCCAGGTTTGGTGAAAAGTCGGATAAACCATTCCGGGAGCGATTCCGGAAATGCGGCGCTATGGTTTTTATTCGAGCATTCGGTGGCGAAGTGCAGCACGTTGTCCGGATAGGCCATGTCGCGGCCAAGCCAATTGGCAATATTCTTACCAAAGCCCGAACCTACCCGGCTTTCGAGCCGCACCACGTCGTTCCTGCCCAATTTCTTCAGCCTAGCCTTGGCCCAGTCTCCCATTGGAACCATTACTTGTTCTTGGTACATATTAAAGTTCCGGGCCTTGTTAAATTGCAGGCAGCGCTCCCACGCGTCGCGGAAGCGATTCGGCCATTTGCCCGGGTGGCAGTTCTTTTTGTGCCAGATGAACTCCTCAGTCCAGAGCCATCCCTGCTGGCGCAGTGCTAAGATCAACTCTAGGACATAAGTATGGCGTTCACCGTCCTCGACCTTTTCCTTGATATTGAGAATAAACGTTCCGGTGGGCTTCAGCACGCGAAAAAATTCGGATGACCGCTCCAAGAACCATTGGTTGTAATGCTCGGCCTTAATTCCGCCGTAGGTCGTTTTTCGCTGATCCGCGTAAGGGGGGGATGTCACGATCAAGTCAAAATAATTGTCCCCGCAGTCCCGTAGGGCTGTAGCACAATCCCCTCGAACTATCCTTGCAGTCACGTCTTCCATAATGGGATTATGGCGCGAATGACGAGCCATTGCAACTCTGAATGAGTAACAGCGGCATATGGCGCGGCTTTGGAGATGCGGGTATAATGGATCGTGGGCATGAAAAGGGTTTTATGCTGAGGATGGCGGTTCTGCAAAGGGTCGTGATTATGGCGGTAAAGGTAATAAGCAGATCACCGGCACATTACGGGCTGGCCTTGATGGCGTTGCTCATGGCCGGATTGGTGACCCCTGTTTGCGCCCAGAATTATTCGGCATATCCGGCCTACAACCCGTACTATTCCCAGCCCTATACGCCGCCGGCACCGCCGGTTGCCCCTTCACCACCGTTTTATGCACCTGGAGTTTATGGGCCACCAGTCATGGCAACTCCGCAGATTGTTTCCCCGCTTAGCGCCGGGCAGATTGATGAACTTGCGGCCCCGATTGCGCTGTATCCTGATGCCCTTCTGGCCCAACTTCTGCCGGCCAGCACGTATCCGCAACAGGTGGCGCTGGCGGCCCAATGGCTGCAATATAATCCCAATCCCAGCGAAATTGTCATCGCGATGCAAAACTGGGATGCGTCCATAAAAGCCATGGTGCATTATCCGACCGTGCTGCAATATATGAATACGAATCTGCAGTGGACGGAAGCCTTGGGTGTAGCTTTTCTGAATCAGCAGGCATCTGTTATGCAGGCTATCCAGCAACTGCGGGCGCAGGCTGTCGCGGCTGGAACGCTGCAATCCACCCCGCAGCAGCAGGTCATATCACAGAATGGCACCATTTGGATTGAGCCGGCGAATCCGCAAATGATGTATGTGCCGCAGTATGATCCGCGCCTGGTTTACAGTCAGCAACCGGGGAATTTTACCGGTACCGGTCTCACATTCAGCTTTGGTTTTGCCATAGGAAGTTGGCTGAATAATAATTGTGATTGGCAGAATAACTGGATCAGCGCGGGGCAGAACTGGGATCATGATTGGCGGCGGGATAATCGCGGGCAATGGATACGCAATCGACCGTT
>JAKAZF010000353.1 GCA_021826605.1 Planctomycetota bacterium
AAAGGTGCTTCGGGCTATTATCCGGGGCGTAAACTTTCTTCTGACACGGGAGAAGGGAAAACAGTACTGGAATGTCGGCTTGGATTGGGCCGATGCCCCGGAGCACGGCGGTGAAACGGCTCTGGTCCTGGAGGCGCTTATTGATGTGGATCAAAGTCTGCATCCGCCGCAACTGTATAGCTTTTCGCCGCGTATGCATCAGGCCTTGAACTATCTGGCAACCCTGAGTACCAGGGCCACCTATTCCGCGTCTTTTCAAGCCCAGGCGTTAACATTGCTGCCTAATGTAAAACGGAAAAAATACATGGCGGCCCTGCTGCGCGACCGCCGATATTTGTTTCGCGCCATGATTCCCGGTGGAGATTTTTCCTATACCTGGCAGCGGCAGGCCGGCTTTCCCTGGGATAATTCCAATACGCAATATGGCGTACTGGGCCTGTGGGCATGCGCCCACGCGGGGTTGAAGGTCCATAACACCCAGTGGAGATTACTGGCCGGGCATTGGCGCAATACGCAACATATAGATGGCTCATGGGGATACCTCAACGACCGGCTGCACCCCCAAAGTTTTACGCCAGCCGGGGTTGCCAGTCTGTTTATTTCCGATGAGTTTATCAATGCCGCTGATCTGAATATTCATCCCCATCCGGATGTCAATATTGTGCGTGCCTTGCGCTGGCTGAACACGCATTTTGACCCCGCCACGAGCAATCAGTATGTCATGTATGGCTACGAGCGTGTGGGCCTCGCCGGCGGCATAAAATATTTCGGCCAACACAACTGGTACCGAGATTATGTTCGCACCCTGTTGAATGCGCAGAGGGCCAATGGCAGTTGGCCCGCCAATTTTCAAGCTCCGGAGCATGGCAACCGCGTCATTGGCACCGCCTATGCTCTGCTGATCCTCGACCGGGGCTTAAATCCCGTGTTCATCAATAAGTTGCAATATTCCCCCCATTTTTACGGCCAATGGAACGCCCGCCAGCGCGATGCCGCCAATATCACATCCTATCTTTCCCATGAAATGGAAACTCCGCTGAACTGGCAGGTGGTCACAACAGCTTCGCCAGTGAGTCAGTGGCTGGATTCGCCGATTTTGCTGATCACCGGTCACAAAAATCCGCATTTTACGCCCGCAGTTCTTAATAAATTAAAACGCTATATTAACGCCGGAGGAATGGTGGTCTGCTCCTGTGATGGCAATTCCAAACGATTCCGTCGGGCGATGGTGCAGGCCGGACAGTCATGCGTCAATCATTCCTTCGCATTCCATTCCGTTGCGGCCGGCAGTTCGCTGATGACCATGCAGCCATGGTTTCATATTGGAACTCCCCTGCTGGCGCTATCGAATGGTGTGCGGTATTTATGGATCATCAGCCCTTCCGATATGGCCGGCGTCTGGCAAAGCCGGTTGCACACTCATAAGCAATACTGGGAATTGCCACTGAATTTTTATCTGTATGCCACGGGAAAAGGGTATCTGGCGAATCGACTTCACAGCCTGACTGTGCCAACGCCAAATCAGCTGCCGGTGCGAAAACTGGCCGTGGGATTGCTGGCTTTCCATGGCAATTGGAATCCGGAACCCGGTGCGTGGCCTCGATTGGCCGCGCTGGTTGCCGCGTATGACCGGACCGCAGTCTCCTTGCATCGTATTTCCATGGCACAACTTAACGCCACTTCGGCCGACCAATTTCCGCTGCTTCACCTCACAGGTGTCGGCGGCATATCTTTTTCCCCCTCGGATATCAAAGCCTTACGCGCGTATCTCAACGGTGGCGGAATACTTTTTGCTGACAGCACAGGCGGCAAGACCGCATTCACCAATTCCTGCGCCCTGCTGATTCAATCGCTTTACCCCGACAGAAAGCTTCAGGATATTCCATCGCATAGTACGCTGTTTACCGGAATGATTCCCGGCGGTATCAACGCCCGTAAGGTGGCCTACCGACAATATGGTACGAATGTCAATCGGCCCCGCACCACGCCCCAATTATTCGGCATTCGCCTCAATCACCGCTGGGCGGTGGTATTTTCCTCAAAGGATATAACCTCGGGCCTGCTGGGAACCAGCACCTGGGGCATTCGCGGTTACATGCCAAAATCCGCACAATCGCTGGCGTGTAATGTTCTTATGTATGCGATTGCGCATCGCATTGCCGCGCCGGCGTCGCGGCCAAACCAGTGATGTCGAATCTGTAAAACGTCGTCATTGGCTGGCCAAGTTCCGCTTTGCACGTCATACTGTCGGAGTAAAAAAGGAATCGATTTGATGAGCATGTCTCCCGCCAGCGCACCGCAATTACCGCCGTTACCCGCGGACTTTGATGTCGCGGTTGAGTTTCCCATTACCCGCCGGTGGACTTTTTTTAATCATGCCGGCGTGGCTCCCATTTCAGGCCGGGCCGCAGCGGAAATTGAACGTTTTGCGCGTGAAGCACGCGATGATTCCTATCTTACGGGGCGCTGGTACCAGAAAATTGAACTGGTGCGCAAATTGGCCGCCGAATTCATCGGTGCCCTGCCGGAGGAAATAGCATTTGTAAAAAATACCAGCGAGGGAATTGCCTTTGTCGCTAACGGCCTGGACTGGAAAGCCGGCGATGAAATTATTTCAACCTCTGTGGAATATCCATCCAATGTATATCCATGGATGGATGTTGCACAACGCTGCGGAGCCAGACACATCATGCTGCCGGAGGTGGACGCCCGCGTGGATATTCAAAGCATATTTAATGCGGTAACGCCCCGCACCCGCATGATTGCGCTGTCACACGTTGAATACGCCAGCGGATTCCGCCATGATATTGCCGCCATTGGCCGGTTTTGCCGAACCCGGGGAATTCTGCTGTGTGTGGACGGCATACAGGCCTGCGGCGTGTTGCCGGTGGATGTGCGGGCAATGAACATTGATTTTCTTTCTGCGGATGGACACAAATGGCTGCTAGGCCCGGAGGGAGCCGGCATTTTTTACTGTCGCAAAGACCTGCTGACATCCTTGCGGCCCGAAGTCGGATGGATGAACGTGATTCATGCCAGCGATTACGGCATCTATGATTTTACCCTTCGTGCCGATGCCCGAAGATTTGAATGCGGATCGCACAACATTCCCGGCATCCTGGCGCTGGGGGCTTCCATGCAGTTGCTTGCCGATATGGGCTGGGACATTGTAACGGGGCGTGTCCTGGGTTTAACCACGCAACTTTGCTCCGGCCTGGCACAAAAATCTTACACCCTTATTTCCAGCCGGCGGGATCATGAAACCAGCGGCATCGTAAGTTTCAAAAGTCGCGACCACAATCATGCCGAGATTATCAGCAATCTGGAAAAGCAGAAAATCATCATTGTCGAACGCGAGGGACGGTTGCGCGTCTCACCGCATTTTTATCAAAGTTCCGAGGATATAGACCGGCTGTTAGATGCTCTGCCGGATGACGCGGCTGCATCTCGCGCATAGCCCGCCCCGGAGCGTGGCCATATTTCCGGATGGGGCTGCGCTAACGGTAAATCAACGGACGATCACACTATTCTATGCTGGTACTGCAGGTGGCCGGTGACGTGCGTTCCACCACCGGCAAAGCCGGCGGCTATGTGACGTTTCCCTGCACGGGCGGGTGGATCGGAGATATTGCCGCAGTTCCCGGGCACGTACCGCGCTGAATTTACATATTCCACAGTTCATCCGATACTATAATTTGAAATTCGGTTATCCGGTTAAGGAATTTTTGCATGATTGTTGCAGATTTAAGTCAGATTGAAGGCCGGCGGTATCCGGCAAGGCGCAAGACCCAGAATGTTGTCGGTGGTGCTTCGCCCATTGGGGCGACCCATTTCGCTATGGGGTTTGTCACACTTGATGCGGACGGCGGCCAGGTACCGTGGCATAATCAGCAGCAGGAAGAAGTCTATTTTGTGCTGGAAGGGGAAGCGGAAATGTGTCTGGGTGCAGAAAAGAGAATCTTGCGCAGCGGGCAGGCCGCGTACATTCCCAGCGGTGTATTTCATCAGATTACCAACATCGGTTCGACTGCGATGAAAATGATTTACTGCTACGGCCCCGCCGGCGATGTTGCGCATTGGCGGCAGGAACTTGACGGCACCTTGCCTCGAGCCGGCATCGAAGCCCCCCCGCTGCCTGCCGGTGCCCGACCACAATGCACCGATAAACCGACGTGAAATCGCGGCGCTTCGTAAAGGATTGGGATGCGTTTACTTATTGCCACAACCAATCGGGGCAAGGCACGGGAAATTAACGCTGAGCTGCTGGCCGAGGGTGTACGCGACCTGGAATTGCTCACGCTCCAGGATTTCCCCGGTATTCCGGACGTTGTGGAAGACCAA
>JAKAZF010000354.1 GCA_021826605.1 Planctomycetota bacterium
GGCAAACCTTTTCCATTTCCCTTTGGAGCGTAACGGCTGGTACAATCTTCATTAGACCGTTAGCGCTGCACATTAAAGAGGAAGTCTTATTTGTCCAATCAAACCTGTGGCTACGAGGATCATTTTGCCATTTTGCACAACATGCAGGATACCGTAGGCGAGAATCTCAATTTCCTCGCGCCGGTCGATCGAGCTTGGCAACCAACCGATTATTTACCGGATTTAACGGCTGATAACTGGCAACAGCGGCTGCAGGATTTTCGGGTGCCGGCGCAATGTTTATCCGATGAAATGCTGGTGGTGCTCGTTGGTGATATGGTTACGGAAGAGGCTCTGCCGAGCTATTCCGTTTCGCTGAATCTTATCGCGCGGGATTATGAGGGAACAACGGACAGGCCCTGGGCAAAGTGGATGCGCGGCTGGAGCGCTGAAGAAAACCGCCACGGTGATTTACTCAACGCGTATCTGCGGTTAACCGGACGAGTGGATATGCGCAGTGTTGAACGGACCATACATCACCTCATTGCCAACGGATTTAATCCGCGGGCGTATCCCGATCCTTACAACGGACTGATTTATACATCCTTTCAGGAACGTGCTACGCGTATATCGCACGGCAATGTCGCCAGAATTGCCGCAGCGCAGGGAGATGCCAATTTGGCCAAAATCTGTCTGCGCATTTCCGGTGATGAGGCCCGCCACGAAGCGTTTTATACGCTCATGGCCGGAAAAGTAATGGACGTTGATCCGGAAGGGGGAATTCTGGCATTCCGGGAGATGATGCGCGGACTTATCGCCATGCCCGGCCGCCTGATGTATGACGGTAAAGACGCGGATTTGTTTGATCATTTCGCGATTGTCGCCCAGCGCATGGGCGTATACACCGTGCATGATTATGCCGCAATTATTGCGCATCTGATCAAGACATGGGCCGTTGCCTCGCGCAGCGTCTGCGGTGCGGCCGCCAAAGCGCAGGACTACCTGTGTAAACAGGCGGAACGTTACAGCGGCCACGCCGATCGCATTGCCGACTTTCAGCGCGGATTGCCGCCGGTAAGCTTCAGTTGGATTCAGGGGCGTGTGGTGTAATTCGATTATTTTGTAAAAAAAAACCAAAACCTGGAGTGGAGCGCTTTTGTAATCCCCGGCGGCATGTTAAAAAAAGACAGTATGGATGTAAGTCAGAAACCTGTTTCATGGACAATTGGCGAACTGCTGCAGTGGACAACGGCTTATTTTACGCGCGGCGGCATTGATGAAGCCCGGCTTTCGGCAGAGCTGCTGTTGGCCCATGCCCTTGGCTGTACGCGCATGGCGCTGTATACCCGCTTTGAACAAACCCCGCCGTCTGAACAGGTTGCGGCTTTCCGGGAAATGGTAAAAAAACGCAAAGAGCACATGCCGGTTGCCTATCTGATTGGCAAAGCCTGGTTCTACTCTCTGGAATTTGCGGTATCACCGGATGTGTTGATTCCCCGGCCGGACACTGAAACGATTGTCGAGCAGGTCATTCGTCTGGCGCGGATGACGCCGGCCTGGGAGGCACCGGAGATTCTGGACCTTTGCACCGGCAGCGGCTGCATTGCCATTGCCTTGGCAAAAAATCTGCCGACGGCCCGGCTTACCGCATCCGATATAAGTCCGGCGGCTTTGCGGATGGCGGAAAGCAACATTGCCACACATGAAGTATCAGCAAGAATTCGCTTGATTGCCGGTGATTTATTTGAACCCGTTGCGCAGATGTCGCCGCCGGTGAAATTTCACGCCATTGTTTCCAACCCGCCATATATTGCATCTGAGAAAATTGCGGAACTCATGCCCGAGGTGTCCCGGCATGAACCGCGGCTGGCATTAAATGGCGGAACGGACGGATTGGCATTTTATCGCCGAATCGCCGAACAGGCCGCGGAATTTCTGGTGCCCGACGGAGTGCTGATTGTTGAAACCGCGTTCGATCAAACGGACGATGTTCAGTTGATTTTACAGGCGAAGGGTGCCTTTCAGGATGGCCGAATCATCCGTGATGCGGCGGGGCATCCGCGTTGCGTGCTGGTTAGAAAGGCCGGAGGCGGGTAACATCGGCACTTTGCGTGTTCTGATATTACTGTGGTATAGCGTATGGCTGTTGAATATTGTCGTTTTCCCGCGGGTTTCCTCTGGGGTGTGGCTACCGCCGCCTATCAGGTCGAAGGGGCGGTGGCGGAAGATGGCCGTGGTCCATCGGTCTGGGATACATTTTGTCAGCGTCCGGGGGTGATCTTCCAGGGGCAATCCGGTGCGCAAGCCTGCGATCATTATCACCGCTATAAACAGGATGTGGCCTTGATGAAGGCGATGGGCGTTAAGGCGTATCGCTTTTCCGCGTCATGGCCAAGAATATTTCCCGATGGAACCGGCGCGGTAAATGACAAGGGGCTGGATTTTTATAAACGGCTGCTTGATGAGTTGCTGGCGGCGGGAATTCAGCCTTGGATGACACTGATGCACTGGGATTTGCCGCAGGCTCTGGAGGATCGTTACGGGGGTTGGGAGTCCCGGCAATGCGCCGAGGATTTTGCGCGCTATGCGGGATTTATGGCCAAAACGCTGGGTGACCGCCTTGAGGGAATATTTACAATTAACGAATTTGTCTGCTTTCTGGATAAGGGTTACGGTTTTTCCGACGAACCCTTTGCGCCCGGAAAGCAAACCTCGGTAAAAGTACTGAATCAGGCCCGGCATCACGCCATTCTCGGCCACGGCATGGCGGTTCAGGCTATTCGCTCCGTGAGCGGATGTCGCGTAGGTCTGGCGGAGAATATTCCCAATTGTGCGCCGATTCTTGAAACGCCGGAACATATCAACGCCACCCGCAAAGCCCTGCGCGAACTGACCGGAATGTTTCTAACGCCCATTCTGGAAGGGGCATATCATCCGGCGTATCTGGAGCGGCAGGGGGCCGATGCACCGATATTCACCGCGGAAGATATGAAAATAATCTCATCGCCGGTGGATTTTGTCGGACTGAATCTTTATGCGCCCAAGTATATTCGTTACGATTCATCCAGAGCCTGCGGTTGGATTGAGGTAGCAAGCGATGAGCATTACCCGCGTATGCACATGCCCTGGCTGACGATCGGCCCGACCATTACCTACTGGGGGCCGCGCCTGGTGTCTGAGCTTTGGAAGGTCAAATCCATTTTTATCACTGAAAATGGCTGTGCCTATCCTGATGTTCCGGATGCCGACAACAAAATATGGGACACCGCCCGAGTAATGTATCTTCAGCAGCATCTGATCGGCGCGCATCGCGCGGTAAGTGAAGGGTATGCTTTAAACGGCTATTTTCACTGGAGCCTGATGGATAATTTTGAATGGGCATTCGGTTACAGCAAGCGCTTCGGTTTGCATTACGTCAATTACCAGACCATGGAACGCATTCCAAAATTAAGCGCTGAATTTTATGCCAATGTGATCCGTCGTAACGCGCTGGGTTAAGCTTTGCGCCCGCGAATTCTAAAAAGCCTCGAAGATTTTGCCCCCAGCCAGTAGACTCAACGCCATGGATATACTGCCGATAGATGAGTTTTTACCCCAGATTGTCGCGCTGCTTACACGGCACGGCACGCTGGTGCTGACAGCCGAGCCGGGGGCGGGCAAAACCACGCGCGTTGCGCCGGGAATTCTTTCGGCGGGCATTCTCCCGGCTCACGCGCCGCGCATCGTAATGTTGCAGCCCCGGCGCATTGCCGCCAAGGCTGTGGCCGCACGGATCGCCGAGGAACACGGCTGGAGACTCGGCGATGAAGTGGGATTTCAGGTGCGGATGGAAAAGCGGATCACCCGTGATACCGCCCTGCGCATTATGACAGAAGGAATTCTGGCGCGGCAATTGCTCGATGATCCCGCACTCGATAAGGTCGGCGCGGTGATTCTCGATGAATTTCATGAACGCAGCATTCACAGTGATCTGACGCTGGCCATGCTCCGGCAGGTGCGACAGACCATTCGGCCTGATCTGTTGATTCTGGTCATGTCCGCCACGCTGGATGCCCGTAAGGTCGCCGAGTTTCTCGATCACGCACCGGTGCTTAACGTACCGGGGCGGCTTTTTCCTGTTCACACATTGTATCGGTCTGGAACCGATGGGCGATTGGAGGATCGGGTTATCGCCGCGGTGCGTGAAGCGTTACAGGCGGAAAATAAGGGGCATATTCTGGTATTTTTACCCGGTGCCGCGGAAATCAACCGCAGTGTCGCCGCGGCTCAAGCCTTGCCGGACGCCCGCGATTGCAGGGTTATGTCTCTGCACGGTTCCATGCCGCTGGAGGCGCAGCTCACCGTGCTGAAGCCT
>JAKAZF010000355.1 GCA_021826605.1 Planctomycetota bacterium
GCGCCACAGGAAAATTGAATCCGCGCCCGAGAAACAGCCAGTTATCACGCTTGGCGTGCTCTTCTGCCACTTGACGGATCACCTCGCTTTGCTGGAGCACCTGACGAATTTGATCCGGTACACGCTCCAGGGCATCGATGAACTCCTGGAGCACACTTTGCGACATATATTTGCGGCGCGCGATACTCAGGGCAAGTAAAATCTCCACGACGATCTGCCCGGTGAATGCTTTGGTGCTGGCCACGCCGATTTCAGGACCGACGTGCAGATATATGCCCGCATCCGTCTCACGAGCAATGGTTGAGCCAACCACGTTGACAATTCCCAAGCTTAGTGCTCCACGATCCTTGGCTTCGCGCAGGGCCGCCAGCGTGTCGGCCGTTTCACCGGACTGGCTGATGGCCAGCACCAATGTTCCATCTTCAATTATGGGATTGCGGTAACGAAATTCGCTGGCGTATTCCACTTCCGTGGGAATTTTTGCCAATTCTTCAAACAAAAACTCGCCCACCAATCCCGCATGCCATGCGGTGCCGCACCCGGTGATAATCAACCGGCGGGTGCGCACAATATCACGACTGTATTGACTGATGCCCCCAAGCACCACTCGCCCTTCCTGGCGGTCCAGTCGCCCACGCATGCAATCCTCAATGGCGTCTGGCTGTTCAAATATCTCCTTCAGCATGAAGTGGTCATAGCCACCAAGCTCAATTTGCTGGAGAGAAAATTCCACCTCGCTTAATTTTTTAGTGACGGGCGTATCGTCTATGGTGGTGGTGCGGAACTGATCCGGCCTGATGACGGCCATCTCGTTGTCATTCAGATACACTACCTGCGTGGTATGCTCAACAATGGCTGCGGCATCCGACGCCACCACGTACTCATCATCTCCCACACCGATAATCAGGGGCGATCCACGCCGGGCCACAACCAGTGTGTCGGGCTCCTCCGCTGACATGACAGCCAAACCATAGGTACCCCTGACCTCACGCAAGGCAGTCTGAACGGCTTTTACCAGATTATTTTCATAAAAATGCCCGATCAGCACGGCCAACACCTCGGTGTCGGTCTCGCTGTGGAAAACATAACCAAGGTCGGTTAAAAAAGTTTTAATGGCAGAATAATTTTCGATAATGCCATTGTGCACGATAGCGATCCGGCCTTTGCCGTCCATATGCGGGTGGGCGTTGCATTCCGTAGGCGCACCGTGGGTGGCCCAGCGCGTATGTGCCATGCCAATGCCACTTTGGGGCACCTTCTGCTCATCAAGTATGGACTCAAGCACACTGATCCTTCCGGCTGCCCGCCTGATGAACAACTTGCCTTGATCAATCAGGCAGACGCCCGCAGAATCGTAACCACGATATTCAAGGCGCTTAAGTCCTTCAATCAAAAGTGCTTTTGCGTCTTTCTTCCCGACGTATGCCACGATTCCACACATAATGCTGTCCTTATATTCACGCAGCTTGCCCGCGCCGCAACCTCTTTTATCGGATGATTATCACCAGCCACTTCATTTCGGCTACCCATTCGGCCGGGAATCTGCTGACGCCTCATTGTCATCCGTCGTGGTGGCGGTCTGCGGGTATCGGCCGCCTACCGCAGTTTTGGCCGTCATTCGACGGCGATGGATGAGAAAGATCACCCCTCCGACGATTACGACGACTCCGGCCGCCGCGTATAGCCAATGTTTAAATTCGGCAACCTTTGCCAAAAATTGGTGTAAATGGTGGGCCTGCCAGTGACCCAGCCATATCAGGGTGGGGACGCTGATGAGTCCGGCCAATCCATCCACAATCAGAAAGCGAATGTACGACATTCCCGCGATGCCGCAGAAGGCAAAAATCCCCGCCCGTACCCCCGGCATAAAACGGCCGATAAACAGGGTGGCGTCGCCATATTTGGCAAAATGCTCTTCGATCCATTTGCGGCGTTTGGGGTTGAGTACCTTGCGCACGTGACCGGCGATGACGTTTTTAGAATCAATCCCGTTCCGACCGATGAAGTACAGTATGCTGTCGCCGACGAGCATTGCCAAAAGTCCGACCGCCGACATGATCCATATGTTGGGTGCCAAGTGAGCGCGCGACCCATTAAAAGGGCCCCAGTGCGAATTGCACAAATAGCCTGACAGGATCAGCGGCATATCTTCCGGAATTGGCACGCCGCATCCGGCAATAATTAGTAAGCCCGCCAACGCAAAGTAGGTGAACTTGGATAGCAGATTGAGCAACAATGGCACCATGGGCGGTTTCGCGGCCTCCAGTTTTGATATCCTACTCGCTTAATCCCATATTGGTCTACCCATTCGGCATTTGCAGTTAAATCAATTCAGGCCATTGTGACGATACCCTGCTGGACTGCTTGGTCAGGGGTGTGGACATTTTTCCATCACTCCTGCTGGTGCCACTGGAGAAAGTTTTATCTGGCCGTATAATCCAACGCCGACAGTAATGTTGGCTCTGTAAAGCAAGGGGTTTTTAATATGCGGAATACGTTGATCGCAGCAGTTGGGATTGCGGCCTTGGTACTTGGTACGCTGGCCGGTTGTGCTCAGCAATCGTCCAAGATGGTGATGCAGAATACGCAGGTTTACAGTGCCTACCGCGTGTTGGCGTCGCAGCCGCAGTTTTCCACGTTTGTTCAATTGCTAAAAGACGCCCGCCTGCGATTCTCACTGCAAACTGCCGGAAACTATACGGTTTTCGCACCTACCAACGCTGCGTTTGCTGAATTGCCGAAGGGAGAATTGAAAAACTTGGAAAAGGGAATCAATCGCAATAAGTTGCGCGATGTTCTCTGGTACCACATTGCCCCGCAGCAAATCACTCCAGTAGCCGCCGAAACACAGCCCGTCCAGCATATGACCAATCGCCAGAAAGCGCTCATTAAGGCCGCCCACGGCCAGATTGTTTCCATCGACAACGCTGCAGTGGTTGTCGGCCCGCAATATGCGGAAAATGGCGTCATTTACGGCATTGATCATGTGATCATGCCAAAGATGCGTTGAACTTTACCCGTTCATTACCCCCATGGGATTGGGCACGCTTGGTGGGTGGCAGGACCGACTGAAAAAATCTTCAAGATTTTTCTTGCATTCAGAGATTCAAGTGTTAGACTCTGGTTTGAAGCCACTGCAGGCCGCCGATGCAGACCGTCGTTACGACGCGCCCTATGGCGAAACCCTTTTGGGTCGATCTGTGAGCGGCCTCTAAGCGTGGACTTGTGCGAGCCGAATTGGGCCCGAGAAAAGCTTTGAAGGAAGCTGACGCAAGCGGCACCAGACAGCTCCGCAACTCCGCACTTTTCAGACAAGCAGTGGCTTTTTTCGTTTTTAAAATCTGTGGTTCAGAACTGTCGCTTCGATTTTTTTTCGGGGCGTATCTTCGCAGTCCATCGGCGGGCTGCGTTCCCCATGGGAATTGCGCAATTTTAGTATCTCAAGTCTGCTAAAACTATTCCAAACTTGCAACAAACCGGATATACTTCCGTTCTACCAGTATGGCTTCATCGCCGTCGGACCTGCGATAGCCATTGGCGACCGTCACACACGGATTTTGGTTCACACTTGATGCGATTTTCGCATAAGCGTTGCGTTTTTGCGTTGTAGGATTGATGGAATCTGTAAAACCACTTCTTGAACTGAAGGATATCGTTAAGCGTTATCACTTGGACGCCGGGGATGTGCTTGCACTTGATCGCATCAACTTGCAGATACTGCGCGGGGAAATGTTCGCCATCACCGGTCCCTCGGGCAGCGGTAAATCGACGCTGATGAACATCCTCGGCTGTTTGGATGTCGCTGATCAAGGTGAATATATCCTCGACGGCGAAGATGTTTCGGAATTGGCGGGCGATCAGCTTTCCTCCATCCGCAACCGCAAGATTGGGTTTGTGTTCCAAAGCTTTAATCTCCTGCCCCGATTAAGTGCGCTGGAAAACGTTGAAATGCCATTGCTATACGCCGGTGTTCACCGAGCCAGAGAAGTCGCCACTGAGGCATTGGAAACCGTAGGTTTGGCAGAGCGTATTCACCACGAGCCGTCACAGCTTTCTGGTGGCCAGCGGCAGCGTGTGGCAATTGCTCGAGCAATTGTCACCAACCCGGCGATTATTCTTTCCGATGAGCCCACAGGGAACCTGGATTCGCGGGTGGGGCGGGATATTTTGAATCTGTTTCATGATCTCAATGCCCAGGGGCGGACCATCGTGATTGTCACCCACGATTCGGGCGTGGCTAAACATTGCGCACGCGAGGCCCGTATTCGCGACGGGCGCGTGACGGACATTCTTGAGCATCCGCCCATTCATATGGGTGGTGCAACCGAG
>JAKAZF010000356.1:0-3998 GCA_021826605.1 Planctomycetota bacterium
GCGGTCGTTGGTGCCGAAGCGGTCTTGGCACCGCTGACTCCATCCGTCAGTGCTACAGGTGTCACGCTCAATAGTGCGGAAATCATGGCAAAGCGAATCAGATGCTTAGTCATAAACCTATCCTCCAAGGGACATAAGTTCCAACAATTATCCCTGCGCCGGTCGGGCAATTGCCATTCTTCACCCTCTTGTCGCTTAACGCTCAGCGAGGAACATCATTGCAAATATTCTATACACCGCCCACCGAGGAAGGATTCAAATATGATCATGAAAGCATCATGCGCTGTTGTTTTGACACATATACGAATTGTTTTCCCGTTTTTCGCTCCAGAGCAAGCTTTTCTCCCCCATTTCCAATTATTCCTGCTGGTAGTTTATCACGCTGTGCAGGTCATATTTTTCAAATTTTTTCCGCCCATTAAGAAAGCCCAGTTCAATCAGAACCGCAATGCCTACGATACTTCCGCCAAGATTTTCAACCAGTTGGCAACAGGCATCCATGGTTCCGCCGGTAGCCAACAGGTCATCAACAAGCAGACATTTCTGGCCACGGACCACTGAATCACAATGAATCTCCAGGGTGTCCTGTCCATATTCCAAATCATAGGTGATGGAGGCTTTTTGGGCTGGAAGTTTTCTGGGTTTACGAATAGGCACAAATCCACAGGACAGGGCCTGCGCCAGCGCTGTTCCAAAAATAAATCCGCGCGATTCTGCGCCGATGACCAATTCCACAGCTTTGCCGCGAAATGGATTGGCCAGCAATTCCACCGATAATGCCAATCCCGCAGGGTCGCGCAACAGCGGTGTGATATCTTTGAATATAATGCCCGGTTTGGGAAAGTCCGGCACATCACGTATAAGTCTCTGCAATTCAAGCATCCAACATCACTCCAGAAGCAGCCGTTAACCAAGCCACGACAGGTATGATACGCCAAGGTACAAATTTTTCGAGTCTGTTCCCGCACACCGCATTGGCCAATCGACAACAAATTGAAAAATACTGCATTGGAGCCTTATGAATTGTCAGGAAAATCAACATATGCTGTATATCCGAAGTTTTTTTTCGGTAGCACGCTCCGGATTTCGGGTCTTCGGCGCGTTCATATTTTTCTGCCGGATCAGCGATCAGGCCGGTCGGATGCTTTGGCAATAGCGACGATATCGGGCGACGGATGCAGATAACTGCCAATGCGGCAACGGCCATGACGCAACACAATATGCACGGCACCGCGTATTCGGGTCTGGAAGAAATGCAGGCCGCCGGAATCCAGCATATTTTTATCAGATACGCTGGCGGCCCGTGTTTCCCCCGTTGCGACAATCCACTGTGGATTTTCCTGAATAAGCCAGTGCTTCAGCGCCGGATGGATGGTTCCTGATCCCAGCAGCACCACACCGGTGAGGTCTTGAGATATATTCAGTTCCCGGAGCACGGAAGCGGCTGCCTGCGTGCGTTCGATGAACAGGACGCGCATTGTGCCCCGGCGCAGCAGCAGAATCAGGCCACGGAGTTTGCGTGCAATACTTTTTCCTTTTTTCGGCCAGAGAACCGTAATGCGAGTGTGGCTGCCAATACGCATGGATTGTCCGTATTGCGCCGGGCGGAGTCCAAATCCCGCAACTCCGGCCGCTTTGATAAAGCGCAGTGCCGCCGTCGCCGTACTATGAAAATCATTCGCATCGCACCAGCCAGCGAAGCCACCATGGCGCTGTGCGATATTCGGTAGCGCTGCGGCATGCGCGGAATCGATCTGCGTGAGAATACTCATTTTGACATGCCACAAGCCCAGCTTTCGCAATGCGGCGTCCACGGTTTGCGCCAATCGGGATGGGGAACCCAGCGAACCGGCATCCAATAATATGGTTTGACCTGCATGTACGAGTACGCAATTTCCACTGCCGGCATTGAGAACCCATATATTTGTACCGCGAGCCGGACCGGTGGAAGCATACCAAACGCCTGTTCCGGCAGCCCAGCAGGCAAACGCCCCGGCGATTATCACTCGACGCAGATGCAGATTTCGACGAAACATCCAGACCAGAAGAATTGCGAAGAACAGGCAAATCAACAGGATCGGGGGAGATCGAACCATGATTTCGCTGCCCGGCAGCGCGGCGAGATGTGTTACCGTCCAAGCCAGAGCATGAGCGGTCGGTCCGGCAACCATCGCAACGCCATGGCCAAGGGATGCGGAGCCAAAGCCCGCCGCCATTTCAATAAGTCCGGCGATAAGCGCAGCGGCGACCATTGGCAACAGGATCAAACCATTGATTATCGAAAGTGGATTGAACTGGTTGTAGTGATACGCAACCAGCGGCATGGCCACAAATGATCCGACCAGATTGGCGGTGGTGATGGCGGCAAGCCATGCCATGACGGTGACTTTGAAGTTCGCCCAGCGGGTCCCCATGGCGCGGGCGATGTCGCCCTGCCGTGTAAGCCAGGGATGAAAGAGCACCAGATGCACACGATGCGCCAGAAGAATCAGACCCAGTGTAACCACAAAACTAAGTTGAAATGGCGGTTGAAATAACTCCGCCGGCCTCCAAAGCATCACTATCAGCGCGGTGATGGCCAGAATATTCAGTGCGCGCACGGGCCTGCCGAGCATCCATGAGATCAGCACAAGGCCGGTGCCGATTGCCGCCCGAACGACCGGCGGCCCGCAAGGCGTCATAAGCATGTAAATAAATACGGCAATAAGTGTCGCCAGCGCCCGATAGCGCGGACGGCGGATGAAGAATTTTAACACCAGCCATATTGCCGCGGCGATGATCACAACGTGCATGCCGGAAAGCGCCAGCAGATGCGCAGCGCCAGCGCGGGAAAAGGCCCGTGCCAGCGGACGAATGGCCGGATCACGATAACCCAGCAGTAACGCAATGAGAGCGTAGCCATCGGTTTGGCGATTCCGCGGATGATCCGCAATCAGATTTCGGCGCAGGCGGGCGCGCCAGGCGTCCAGCCAGCCGCTGAGAGGAAAAAGCGTTTGCTGGTTGGAAAGCACATGGATCTGTTCCACCTGGGAGGCTGACATTTCGGCAAAGATACGAAGAGCAGTGAGGTATCGGCGATAGTTAAAACCACCGGGATTCTGCGCTGTTGCCGGGCGGGACAGCCATCCGGTTAAGGCGACGTACTGGTTGTTGCGCAAGGCGGGCAGATATCCCGGCACGCGCACAATAACATTGCCGGTGGTATGGATCCATCGACCATTGACCCGTGTGGCATCTACGCGGGCAAAGAATGTGGTTGATGGCCCGAGCGCAGAAAATAAAATGCTCCGGGGCGGTAACGGGTGATATTCCGGCTGGGAAATAATAAGCATCCGGGCGGTAATAAATCTGCGGCCGCGCACCGGCGCGGCCCGGGTTATATTGATGCTCGAAAGCCGATGCTGATTCATCTGCCAGCGGACCATTCCGGCCCCCACCAGCGCAAAAGCCAGAAACACCCATGCGGTATAACGCGCAAAGCGCAAATAAAAGCGGATTGTCGGAGGCCCGTTCTCTGCGGTTAGCGGCTTTGAACGATCTTCATGTGCAGTCGAAGCATACCGGCGCGGCCCAATTTCCGGCTTCCAAAGAGCCGCCAGGAACAACAATCCCGCGGCAATAAACAATCCACCCGCGATTGTCCAAACAGCGAAAGCCGGCAGACTGGTGAAGCGCCCAAGAATAATTCCCGTAATAAACAGCGTCGCCACGATCAGCATCGGGTCGGTATATAACCACTTACCGGGCTGAGGATGATCGGTTGCGATCAGTTCCAATTCGTCATTTATCAACGCGGCTCCAACGTGATGAGTCAAAATTTCAGCGTGTGCCATGTTGCCGGAAAAAAATTGCTTGTCAATCCGGCGGTTGCGGAAAGGGAAAGCGGGGAAAGCGCATAAAAAAGACCCGGGCGAATCTTTCGATCCACCCGGGTCATAAATCTGGCACTCACCTACTCTCGCGCGTAAGCACTACCATCGGCCGTCAGAGCTTTACGG
>JAKAZF010000356.1:4008-4322 GCA_021826605.1 Planctomycetota bacterium
TGTGTTACCCCTGACGTAAAGGCACCAGAAAACCGGAAGAGCTGGTTTCCCAACTCATCCAGATAAAATCGGTGAATATTCAAATGTCAAAACCCGCTCTTTGGCGAGTGAAGATTGCGTGAGTATAACAACAAGACCCGAAAAGCCAAGTCGTCAAAAGACGCTTGGTTACAAAAGTGGCGCTGAGCACATTTGAGTTTGATCGAAACGGTGAGGAAACGATCAAAAATCAAAGTGATCAAGCCAGTCGCCTGTTAGTACCGGTCAGCTCAATACATTACTGCACTTACACTTCCGGCCTATCAACCAGCTAG
>JAKAZF010000357.1 GCA_021826605.1 Planctomycetota bacterium
ACCATCGTGCTCCCCAAACCGGAAAGAACCGCCGGCAAAAAGATATTTTCCGACGCTTTCAACTCCGGGGGTTGCAATTCAATAATATCTTCAAGCTTCATATCAGCATTCTCCACATCTGTGGTTCACGGTCTCATTCCAATCCATATAGTAAGCATTACACGCTGATTTGGAAAGTTGCCATCGCGGGTTAGGCTAAAAACAGGGCACGCGGTGCACTTTCAGCATGTGGAACCGCAGCATGCTCAATGGCATGGCATTACAAGCCACTGCGATATTTGAGCTGTTTCACTGATCCCGACCGCCATGTGCATGTGTTCCGATCGCCATTAAGCCTGCGCAGTCCATGCCGTTTTCCCAGCAGTCCCGATTGCCAGCGCGTTGGAAACCCGCGGCAGCCTGCCCGCTGGGCAAATATCACTTGCCCGGAAAATCAGCCGTCAGATATTTCGGCACAAGCTGGTGTCCGGCCGGGATGCCGGCCTTGCCGAGGAATATGCCGAAGTCAATATCCAGCTACCCGGTTCATATATAAAAGCCTTCGCGGTTGTTTTGCTTGTTTGCGGGCTGTTGATTTCGAATTAATTCCTGATCAATGCCCAAAATCAGCGAATGGATGACGTTGCCCCATTCTTCCAGTAATTCAATGGACCCGTCGTGGTTGGCCGGCGCTAAAATATCGTGTCGATGCAGGTGGGCTTTATCCATGGCCACAAATGCCGGCAGATGGCCATAGACAGGTCTACGCCGTTCAATCCAATGTCCGGTTGGACAGCTCTCAAGTGGCGGAACATCCATGGGTAATGGATCGGGAATTCCCGCCGCCCGCATTTCGCGCAGCCGATGAAGTCTTTCATTCACCGACACATGCCGTGTAAGCAACAGCAGATCGTCGTTGGCGTAACGTGGCGGCGATGGCTGCGGGGGCAGCTTGAGTGTTTTGGCCCAGGAAATAAATTGGTCTTCCTCCATGGGCTTGGCCAGAAAATATCCCTGGATATTCTGGCCGCCTAAACGCAGCCAGTAAGCAAGTTGCTCCGAGGTTTCAACGCCCTCGGCAATCAGACGGGTACCCGAGAGTTCGGCAAATTGCAGGGCGGAAATCGTTACCGAAGCGTGCGCATTTTTTGCCAGCAGCCCCCCCATAAATTCCTGTCCGAGCTTGAGTTCCTTCACCGGCAACGAAGCAGCATACAGCAGTGAAGCATGCCCCGTGCCAAAGTCATCGAGGCTTGTGGAAACATGGCGCAGATTAATGGCTTCAAGTCGTTGAACTGCCAGAGGCAAGTCCGTTAAGGCTGTGACTTCGGTAATTTCGAGTGTGAGAAATGATGGATCCGGGCAACCGGATAAAGCGGCATCCAGATCGGCCATGAAACTGGGATGCAGCAGATGCCGCGAGCCGATATTCACACTGATTCGCAAATCCAATCCCCGGGCCAGCAGGCGCCGCCGCAGGTTCACCGCTTCACCGATCACCTGGCAATCCAGCAGACGAATCAGTGCGGGGTCATGTTCGATCACCGGCATAAAGGCGGCCGGAGAAAGCCATTTGTCACCCTCGCGCCAGCGTGCCAGCATTTCGGCACCATCGAGTTTTCCCAGCCGCATATTGGCTTGCGGTTGGAGAAAAAATCGTATGTTGCCCTCTTTCAAAGCGGTGGGAAACGTCTGCCGGATGCGAAATCGCTGTTCCACTTTCTCCGCAATGGCGCTTTGGAACACTTCAAAACGGGCGTTGCCTTCCTTCGCGGAGTACAAAACCGCATCGGCGTGCCGCAACAGCGTTTCCCGATCCGCATTGTCGATGGGATAAATCGTAAATCCCATTCGCGCATTGACGTTGATATTCTGATCGTTCCAATTTACCGGCTCGGCGAGAACCTGCAGCAATCTTTCCGCGGCAATGCCGATATTTACGCCGTCTTCCATGCTTAATATAAGACCGAATTCGTCGCCTCCCACGCGCGCCACCACATCGCCTTTCCGCATGGCGGTCCGCAGTCGGCGGGAAATCGCTCGCAGCAGATCGTCTCCGGCGGCATGGCCGAGGGTATCATTTATTTCCTTAAAGCCATCAATATCCAAAATGCCAATCGCCATTTGCCGGTGATACCGATCCGCCCGTCCCATCGACTCGGTGATGGCGTGCTCAAAGTAAGCGCGATTGGGCAGGCCCGTCAGCGAATCGTGAATGCTCAAAAATTCCAGGCGTTCCCGCTGACGGTGGCTGGACAGTGCCAATGATGCGCTGCCGGCCAACTGGTCCAGTAGTTTTACGATCGGCCGGCTGAAATAGCTGGATTGCCGGCTTCCGACAAAAAGAACTGCTTCGGGCTTTTTATCTTTCTCTCCGATCGGAAAGCCCGCGGCCCCGCGCAATTTCAGAGAATTCAATAAATCTTTCCAGACCGCAAAATCGGGGTGTGACAAGGCATTTGGCACGACAAATTTCTGGCCGCTGCGAAACACGTTGCCCGTTATGCCCAAGCCCCACGATCCTTCGAGATTGATGGATTTCTGCGATTGCAGCAGGTGTTCCACACCTTTGCCCGAATGACTGACGATCTCGGCGATTTGTGTCCGCGGATCAATGAGTCGCACGTAGGCAACTGGCGCATCAGTATGTTCAACAATCGTATCGACCAGCAATCGATAAATGGCCGGCGGTGTCGGATTCTTCAGAAGCATCTGATTGATTGCATCCAGCGCATCTTCGTAAGCGTGTAATCGCCGCAATTCCCGTTGCGAATGAATGCGGTTCAACGCACTGCCGATGTCACTTGCCAACTGATTCAGCAGTTTCGCCGCGCCTTCGGGAAATGGAATTTCCGCCGAGCGGTACATGCTTAATAATCCCTGTTGTCCGCGCCGCGTTTTGAATGGCGCGGTGATGCTTCCTGCCAAACCAAAACGCTCGGCTTGACTTCGCCACAAGTCAAAGGTTGGATCGTCGGCAAAGTTGTCCACCTGTATGACTTTGTTGCTTCTTAAAGCCTGCCCGCCGGGGCCGCAGCCTGCGGGATCAGTCGCGGATGCCGACAATTTGACATTGTTAAAATAAGCCTTTGCCGGACCCGCCGCAGCGCGAATTCGAACCTGATGCGTGCGCGGATTGATAAATCCGATTCCCAGCAGAGGGGCTTTAAGATAATGCGATAATGTTTCAACAATACCGTCCAAAAGCAGCGGAGCGCTGGTGTAATGAGCCAGTAACTGATTCGAGAAACGAATGGCCTCATACAGCGCTTCCTGCCGTTGCAGACTCTCCTTTTTTTCCTGGCGATAGCCGATCTCAGCGCACCGCTGGTCCAGTTGCAGTCGCTTATGCATGGCGCCAAGCAATAATTCCCGGTCCGATTCGGGAAACGCAGCGATGACCTTCGTCAGAAATTGATTAAACGCGTCGTAAACGCTGGATATCCACTGTTCGCTCATGGCTGATTTATGTGGCCAGGCACCCAATGAAATCTGATTATCCGCCTGATTGGCATCATAATCCGTCAGACATAATGTGGTAAAATGTTCTGTAATCTGGGCTTTAATACGATGAATGTCCGTTGCCGGCAGATTTTTAAGATATTTCGCGCTTTGCGGGTTTTCCGCCAACCAGTTCCAGATCTGTTGAGTCAGGGATTCGCCATGCTGCGATAACCTGATCGCATGGCGGTGCAGTGTCTCCCGTTCCTGCGACGACAGCCGCAGCGAATCGGCCAGACGCAATACCTCCGCAAGATTTCCTGCCAACTTGCACCTACGCGTTAAAGACGCTCAATCCCTTCTATACAGCTCGGCCGACATGATACTGCAAAACGCTGCGCAATGCCATATCCTGATCACGCGTGAAATGGCTGCCAATGTTGACAAGGACGGATAGGCACTGTCTTGCATCACGATATTTGGGCGCTGGAATTTGCAATTCTGTTAAACCTGAATCATTCCAATTGCCGCCTGTGCGCAGTCTGTGTTGGCTGGCTCAATTATTTCGCACGCTGCGGAGCCTTGGCAGGTGGCACCGCAGCCTGGGTTGTTGCGGGTTGGGTCTGCGGTGGACCAACCAGCACCGGCTGTGCCCACTGCTTGAGATGATCCAGTCGATATTGCGCCAGCGGAGCGAACGATTTTTCAATGCCACTGGCATTGGGGGATGTGAATGTACGATAAATGGCGGCAGCCTTGCTCCATTGACCGGCATCCTCATGCGCCAGTGCAAGTCCCAGCTCGGCCCGCGCCACCGCCAGAGCCTGTTTGGGAAAATCACTAATTACGGTTTGAAATGCTTTTTGGGCAGCTGCAATAGATTGCGCTTTCG
>JAKAZF010000358.1 GCA_021826605.1 Planctomycetota bacterium
TCCGGTGCCATATCAACGCCGGTCACCCGCACACCCATCTGCGCAAAAGCCCGACAAACCACCCCCTGCCCGCACGCAACATCCAGCAGATGTTGGCCCGCATTCAATTTCAAAATCCGCTTAAGCCCCGGAATAATGGTGCGTTCATGATGAAAATGCCCGCGCTCGCCAACTAAGTCATCGTACCAGAGGGCAGAATTATTCCAATCAGTGGGAGTTGTGGAGATGGGCTTGTTGACGGGCCGAAAATCCTTTCGCTGCGCGCCGGTCCGATTGGAATGTTTCGTCTTTTTCATCTTATCCATCGCTTCTTAGGCCGCCTTTCGGGATTGCAGGGAGGCTGTGTCGCCTGGACCCGATTCCAATGGGGATGGAACGTTGGTTTTTGTCGGTGGATTGCGGTTGGATACCAAAGCTTCAAGAACCGCCAATATCGCCACAAGCGCGAGCACACCCGGCATCAGCGAAGAACCCGAATTGGTTTTCTTGATTACCGAGAGCAGTTGGGCATCCGTCGATGCAATTAATACCGGATGCTTCAACTTCACCATTTTGGCGAGCACCGTAGCTGCCGTGGGGTGCAGGTTCGCTTCAATTCCCGGCGGGTTGATCACGAATTGCCCCGAGACGTTTCCATTAAAAGTCGTCCAGTGATAAATGCCCGTACGGCTCGTCCGGTCAAACACCCACCGCCAATGATGATCGCGGTTCTGATCAGGCTTGATATTGACGGTGCCATGCCCTTTCGGAAGTATTACGTTCACGCTCATCGGGGCCATAGATTGCGGAATGGATAGTTCCACCCGGTCGCCCGGCTCAAAGCTTGCCATTCGGGCAGCGGCGGCGGCGTTGCCCAATGCGATCCGTACCATCAGCGGCAGGAAGACGGATGTCGCACCGATATTTGACCACCCTCCGGCGGGGCTGGAGGTAAACGTGTAAATTCGCCCTTTGCCCAATATCTGGTCAAATAGGAGCGGACGGCCGCTGCGAATGGACATCACCACCTTTGCCGATGCCGCCGCGGATTTGATACCCCACAGATTAGCGACAATGATTCGCCGAAACGGTCGGTTGCTCGCAAACAGATGTCCACATAAATAACTTCGAACATCGACATTATTAACAGTTTGCCCACGAATACTTGTAATAGGCTGCCCGAGAACACCGGGCAGCAATCCATATTGTTTGAACATAATGGAATTATAAATATTCGGATTAACGCCGGGACCCAGCAACCAGCAAATACGCCCTCCCCTATTTACGAAGTCTGACAGCCGTTTGGCGTCCGCCGTAGTCAACTTGGGTACGTCACAAAGAAAAATAGCGCCGTACGATCGCAGGCCCGTAGCAGGCAAACTGGCATAATCGATGGTTCGAGAGTTAATGCTCCACAGTTGGCCCGCATTCGATGCGTTGGCACCGGATGTGTAGGGTGCCAGGGCTGCGGCAGCGTAAAACGCGGCACTTCCCGACGCGGGCCGTGACGAATTGCCCACCACCAGGGCATTTATTTTCGATGCAGCTTTCAGAAGTAACCGGCGACTATCCGCCCACGGCAGAACTCCGGTCGGATTTTTTATGTTCGCTTCAATAAGTCGCCAACCCGGCACTTTTAATCCACAGCTTAGGCGGACCGTTCGGATAGCCTGACCGGTCCCCGCCGGACCGAGCGTGAGTTTGGCCAACGAATCGGACAGCGGTTGACCATTAACCGACAACTCCACTGACGGCACCACCGCCGTGGTGCCGTTATTGATCAACCTTGCCTTGCAGGTAATGGTGCTGCCTACCACCGCCTGCCCACGGCTGATGCGAAAGTGCTCGATGGCCACATCGTCCGGCGCATTATTTTCCCCTTGTGGCATGAGTACCAGTTGAATACCCGGGGTGTGCTTCAGACCGGCAAACATATCTGTTTCCGATGCGGCTGGACCGGCAAAATCTGAAATAATAATCAGCACCTTCTCGGGCAGATGGCTGGTGGCAAGCAATTTAGCGGCCCGTGAAATTAAAAGTGTCATCGGCAGCGCCCGGCCTTCACTACCTGTATGTTGTAGATTTCCAACAGCGTCAATGCGATTGGTGCTCAGCGCTGTGGGTACAGGTTGGGAACCGGGATTGGTCAACAGCACCGCCTCACGCGCCGGATGAAGTGTTTTAAGGATAAGCTGCTGCGCCATCTGCGCGGCTCTTGATAGTCGGGTTTCACCACCTTGCATCGCCAGCATCGATTGAGAATTATCCAGCACGATCACTACCGCTGAATTCGCCCCATCAAAATGCACCGCCGAATCAGGAAAAAATGCACTGCTTGTCAATCCGAATGCGGAAATGGCAAACGCTGTAAGCGCCGCAGCCAACAAACCCCATATCGCCCACGGTGGCCGTCGCTTGGTATTTTCGGCATTCGCGCCCGGCGTTGGTGTCGTCGCGGAATTGGCCGTAGCGCCGGAATTGATCGGCACGCGTCCCCTGCGACTGATTAAACTTGCTACGGCGGCCGCTGTTCCAACCATGCCAACAAGCATAAGTACCACCATGCCGTAAGCGAGTTGAGGTGTGCCACCATGTACCAGCGGTCCGGCAATGGCCATCGCAATTAACGCAAATACTGCCATACGCAACAGCAGCAGCAGAAATTGCTGAATTTGCCGCTTGCGCGAGGTCTTCTGGGCAGTAATTCGTAAAAAGCGGAGCGTGGAAAACGGCACGATCGGCGATCTTACGCGGTTAAGCATATGCAGCAATACGGGAATGCCTGCCGCCAAAAGCCCCGCAAGCAGCATCGGATCACTGAATGTCAGTGCACCGGTAACCATCAGAAAATGACTATTTACCATCATCATCATAAATCTGTCATATCAGCGATGCGCGGTGCGCATGAGCAAATTTCTTATCTGGGCGTCCCACGGTACATCCGTTCGGGCCAATAAATAATCAATTCTCGCCTGCCCGCATTTCCTTTTGATCAATTCTATGAATTCCCGCACCTCGCGCTGATATTCCTCCCGGATGGCCTTGGGATCAATCTGAAGTCGTGATCCATCTTCCATATCCTCGAACGTGATGGCCCGGTTGTAATCGAGTTCAATTTCCTTCGGGTCCATGACATGCAGTACCACCAACTGATGACGAAAATGGCGCAGATGTTCAAACGCCTGAGTCAGCATCGATGGTTCGTCAAACAAGTCGCTGATCAGTACCACCAAGCCGCGCCGGGGGATTTTGTTAGCCACCTGATGAAGCGTCGCCGCCAAGCTCGTGGTGCGCGATGGCGCAAGTTTCTCCACGCCGACAAATAGCTGATCGAGATGCGACGGGCCATTCCCGGGCGGTATTTCGATGCGGATTTTATCGTCAAAGCCGATCAATCCCACCATATCCTGCTGGTTGGACAGCAAGTACGCCAGCGAGCAAGCCAGCACCGATGCATACTCATACTTGGTAACAGTGGTAGTCTTTCCAGTCACAGGGTCTTTCTGACCGGCTGAACCAAAGCGCATGGATGCCGACGCATCAAGGCAAATCGTGGCACGGAGATTGGTCTCTTGCTCGTATTGTTTTACATAATAGCGATCGGTTTTGGCCAGAACTGTCCAATCAAGATGTTTGATCTCATCGCCGGGCACATATTCCCGATGCTCGGCGAATTCAATGGAAAACCCCTTGTGCGGGCTTTTATGCAATCCGGCGTAAACACCCTCTACCACACCCCGGACGGTGAATTCCATGCGCCGCAGTTGCGCCGCCTGCGCCGGCTTGAAGAAGCGATATTGAAGTTTTGCCAATTTTGCTCCTTGCAGTGGCCGTGCATCGGTCAGGTGGCTGGGCCTCGTGTCAACCAGTTCATCGCCATGGAACCATACTCCTGCCGACGCCGGATTAATTTGGCAATTTCCAGACGCTGCATATCCAGGCCGGTGCGGGTTCTCACCAGCAGCACACCGTCTTCCTTCAACGCATTTGTCGCCGAAACGCTAATGGTGGCATCCAGAACAAGTGCCGCCTTGGCATCGTCAAACATGGGGTAGGGGGGATCAAAAAATATAAGGTCAAAAGACCCCATGGCTCCACCCCAAATATCTCGCCGTGTAAAAACATCTGCCGCCACCACCTTGCTGCTAGCCTTAACGCCCAATGCCTCAATATTGTTGCGGAGGGCGGCAAGAGCGCTGCGATCTTGTTCCACGAATACGGCTTCCCTGGCACCACGCGAGAGACACTCAAGCCCGATACTACCGGTACCGGCGAAAACGTCCAGCACCCGAACGCCCTCGAAGCCGACGGCGATGGCTAAGGCATCAAAA
>JAKAZF010000359.1 GCA_021826605.1 Planctomycetota bacterium
GTTAATAGACGGTATGCCGCCCTGCGCAACCTTACCGGAAGCATGTTCCCATTTATCGACCTTCAGCCATTGTGGTGTTGCACCGCCCCAATAGCTGTTGATCCGAACGCCCAATTTAAGTCCAAGCTTGTCGGCAACGGCTAAACGACGGGCAATAAAACCAAAGTGATAATCATCTGGTTCAGGTTCCAACCGATTCCATGCGGCGGAAATGTATATTTCCGTTCCTCCAACGCTCTTGAAATCTTTGGCCCATCGTCGAAACTCCTTTAATTTCGCGCATGATGGATCCCAATTCCAAAGCGTCAGGGAAAACTCACGGTGAGACACATCCTGGCCTTGCGCCAACGGCGAGATGCACCCAAGCAGCAACATCATCGTGGTTAATAAGATCACTCGCATTGTACGCATTATTGCGCTCCATATGATATGTAAATCATTTTTCATCACTCTTATCGGCCGACTGCCGGCCTCGGTCTTCCCACCTTAACGAACATCGATCCATGACTGGGTAATTCCATATCCAAGCCATCGCGATGCCCGAGGTTGCGCCGCATCCATAAATCACGCGTGGGCTGCTTGCCGGAAAGCACCATATCCCGCGGCAAGATAACGGTAAGTTCCGACCACCTCACGGACGCTTTTTCCGCCACCGGCCCCAAGTTGAATATTCCAACCGCCGCGGTCCCGTCCGCCAGTGGCCGCGCCCAAATTTGAATGCAGCCGATCTGTTTGATGCATTGGGCCTGCTTTCCCAGCACATCCTGATCCACGGCGATCACTTCCGTATTGGAAAGCAGGTCCAGCGTGAATGGATCCAGTTTAGACAGATCGCAGCCAATAATCAGCGGAGCTGCCAGCAATGACCACAGCGTGATATGTGTCTGCTGCTCAAGCGGTGTCAGACGCGAGGGCTGCGGCTTGCCTGGAAAACCTAACCCGGCATTGGTGAAATCCATGGTTCCAACTACAAGCATATCCGGATCATTCCAATGTCCCGGGCCAGCATAGGCTGCGATGTTCCGGTCACAGTGAAATCCGTTAACGCATACAGATGCCCAGAAATCTATCAGGTCATCCGAAATCCGCCACAGGTTGCCGCGTACTTGCGGCCCGGCGGCCCATTTCCATGGATCCGCCATGCCATACTGGCATAAGCTGAAAACAATATCTCGATCTACGGTTCCAATGGCCTGCCCCATTATCGCGTAAGGTTCAATGTATTCAGCGGTCTTCGGAGTCGCGGTGATGGTCTGCCCATAGCTGCACCAGTCATATTTGAAGTAATCCACACCCCATTGTGCATAAGTCTGGATATCCTGTATTTCGTGACCATAGCTTCCGATAAAGCCGCCACAATCCTCCGGTCCCGGCGATGCGTAAAGGCCGAACTTCAGTCCCAAGGCATGCACATGGTCAATCAAAGCCTTGATGTCCGGAAACTTTGTTTTGTCCGGCATGATCCGCCCGGCGGAGTTCCGCTGACCGGTCCAGCCCGCGTCAATGTTGACAAAGCTGTAACCCTTTCCCGCCAAGCCGGAACGGACCAGCAGATCCGCCGCCCGCCAGACTTTCTCCTGATCAACATTCACTCCAAACGCATTCCAGGAACTCCAACCCATGGGCGGCGTTTGGGCCAGCATTCGTTCTCCGGCGCGTATTTCCAACCGCCGACTGGTCCGGCCAAGGTGGTTTCGGGCGACAATCTCCACCTTGTAAGAACCGCCATGCTCCACGCTTCCCCGCAGCACACCCTGCTGATTCAATTCCAGGCCTGCCGGGAGGCCCGTGACGCTCAGGTTTATTTTCCCCGAGCCCGTGACGGGAATCCTGAAGATAAATGGCTTTCCCGGCGTTGTCCCGATGGCCTGCGGCCCATGGAACTCAGGCTGTTCAGAATTACCATGCGCGATTTCCGGTACACTCATATCCGGCTCGTACCGTTGCGCCTCCGGCAGTGCCGTGGCATGGGCTTGCAGCGTAATGGCCGCATCCCCCCAGTCGGCATAGTTATTCCAAGTGTGGTGCCCGGCCGCATCCACCACCAGGAGCATTTTTTTTGCACCCTTGAGATTGACGAAAATCTGCACCGGAGCGCTTCCTCCCTTTATCGCTGGTGTTCGGACCGCCACCCGACCATCCACCACAACGTAAAACCTAACACATGCACTGGGTCCGCCGACGGCGTCCGGTCCAACCCACGCGGAGAATGCCTTCGCCGCACCTTTGAGATCTATTTGCAAAATACTGTCCGCCACTGTGCCCAGCCCGGATTTGAATCGTTGATCGCCGATTGTCAGGCTCTTGCCCTTGCTTCGGCAATTGCGTTCTGGCCTGCTCCAACCCTGCCGTGTTAATTCAATTGCCATGTCCGATAATGCCAATACGCGTTCCGCCACCGAGATTGACCGTGATTGCTGAGCTCCAACGCCACCGACCGCCCGCACGGTGCTCACGGCGGCAATATTTTGGATAAGCTCGCGACGATTAAGCATGTGTTTTTTGAGAGTCAAAAGCCACCTCGCCGCAAAATAGCCGTGGCCGGAAGATATCGTCTGGTAATCAAATGCGATAGCCGTTGTACCGTGTCGGCATCGGTCCTGCGTTGCAAGTTGTTATTCATGGCTATATTGCGGCATGCGGCCAGACTTATCAACCCATGGGTCGCCGTCACCGGCGGGGTATTGCCCACCACCGCATTACCCGTGACGACCGCCCCGCTGACCTTACGCAGCAATATCGACGCTGGTATCGCTTTAATTGATTTCGCGGCAACGCCGCGTGTCATCTGTCCGGTGGGAACCGCTCCGTAACTGGTAACGTCGCCTCCGGCCCGTCCGGGAATAATCCGGTATCCCAGCCCAGGATCTACCAGCAGGTTGTTGCGAAGAATCAGTTTCTCCGCACCGTCCACCCTGATAGCCGCATGTCCGCTTCGAAATATGACATTGCCCTCGATTCGCACGTTTTGCAGCGGCCGCATGTATCCGCTCAGAACAATCGGCGAGATAACCGGACTGATGGCAGAATTATAAAAGACATTATTACGTATGGTAATGTGCGAGGGATTTCCGCCTTCAATGCCGTCGGGAAAACACGTTTCAAGAACCAGACTATCTCCCATGCGAAGCATGAAATTATTCTCGAATAATCCATGGCCGCACTGCACCAGGATTCGCTGGTAGCAATTCACGAAAAAGCAATTGCGGATAACCCATCCCTGGTTGGAGAAACGCGGGAAAAATGCTGCCAGCTTACCGGGATTACTCCTCAATATTTCCAACGGCCCGGCGAAGCGGAGCGTACGACCCTCGATCAGTTTAATCGGCACAGAGGCCAGCAGGCCGGGTTTGGTTCGATCATAAATATCGACTCGATCGCCGGCAGCCAGCCCCTTCGGCAACGGCGCTGTGAACGTGATGCTCTCTGGTGTTACGCTCTCCGAGAGCTTCCAATGTGAGTGATTGTTATACGGATCATCGGTGGTACGCCCGGTTACCACACCATCCATCAGCGATCCATATTCCATTCCATTGCTCATTGCGACGCCTTCTCCACCCAGTAAATTGTTGGTGCCGGGGCGCGAAATAAACCGGCAATTCAAATAGCGATGTGCCCCGTAACCACCGTTTTCACTCACAAAGCTCTTGGCGGCATAGGATTGACAGTCCGTAAGCGTGATGCATCGACTCTCATGAATGTGAAAGGCGGCCGCCACACTGTAAAGCACTGCGATTAAATCGCCGACTTCCAGCGTTTCCCCTGGTCCATATGTGCGTATCCAGTCCGGATCTCGCGCCGTTTTCAGCAGATTACGCGTCTTAAGTTGCAGTCGATAGGTGCCATCGCGCTGCGCCTTAAGCTCTGTGAAAAGATCGTTCTCCGGCCCCCAACCGCGATTGATCTGGTACAAAGCGGGCATGTTGTCGCCATTGGCCTTGAACGGCAAAAATCGCACCCGATTGTTATCAGCAATCGCCGGATTGGCCGGCTTAATCAACCGTGTGCCCGGAAATGGCCGTATCACAATCTCGTTGTTGGTGTGGTCAAGCTTAACAATGCGACCCTCCATGCAACCGCGCTGGGCGCTATCCACGGTTAATCCCTGGATGGTAATATTTGCGCAATCCTCAATTCGCACCATCAGGTGGTAATTAGGCAGCCGACTTTCCATTGGAAACCAGAATGTTACGCCATGAGCCAGAATTGTGAAAGGCTTATTTGCCGGGCGATTAAGCCCGCGCAGCAGGAATGCTTTTGCATCCGGAACATAATGAGAGGAAAAACGATAGTCTCCGGGC
>JAKAZF010000360.1 GCA_021826605.1 Planctomycetota bacterium
AGAATTATAAAAACAATATAACAAAGCGACAACCAGCGAGCCGCCGGGCTTGTCCCGGCGCGCTTCAATCTAATGAAAATATGCTGGTGCTATTTGCGCGTGCATGGCGGTGCAAACTCGCTTTATTCGCCGCCACGCATGCCGTAGGTGTTTCGATGCGCCGTCGGCTCAGGACAGATATGCTTTTTTCCGGCGGCCGCTCAGATAGCTTTCCATGACACAACTGGCCAGATCACTGCCCGTGCAGTAAAACGCCACTCCGCGTGCCAGACGGGTCAGTTGATCGGTAAATTGTACCCACTCCATATCCCAATAATCTTCTATTAAGGCAAAGCTGGCCACTCGAATATCACTTCGCACGCAAAGCAGCGCTTCACGCAAAGTGGCCATCGCGGTCTTCTTGCTTGGTGGGTAAATCAGGTTAAGCATCTGTCCTTCCAGGTGGGCGGTCGGTTGTCCATCCGTGATGATGAACATGATCTTTTGTGCCGCACTGCGACGATTGAGCACCTGACGGCCCAGTTGCATACCCATTTGCAGATTGGTGAAGTGCTGGTGGGTTTTGTCCGCCTCCTTCAGCGGGATACGAACTTGAATCGAATATTCATGCGTGCTGACCGGCTTGGGCATAAGCAGGGGCAATTCACTGTGGCGGATCATCTTGGCGGTGGAGTAAAAGCCGACAATGTCGACTGTATCCTGCGGAAATCGCTGCTGCACCAGGGCACTGAGTCCCATCGCCACCTTTTTGGCTGCGATAAACCGGCCGTACCGCATCATGCTTCCCGACATATCAATCAATATGCAAAGGGCACAATTGGTGGTGCCTTCATGCAGATGCATCTCCAGATGATTCTCGCTGAATTCAATGGGTAGCATGGGTGTACCCGGGGTTTTGGCATGGTCGGCCAACGCATTGCGCAGCGACTGATGCAAATCTAATTCGCTTACCGGGTCCCCAAATTGATAGGGCCGCGTCCCCTCCAGACGATCCGCCCCGGCACCCGCATGGGTGGTCGGATGACCGTCGCGACCGGTCCGGGGCAAATTGGCAAAAATCTCCATCAAAGCCCGCCGCTGCATTTGATTAACCGCCCGAGGGGTCAGACGATAGCGCCCGGCAGCTTTCTCCAGCAGGCCATCCTGCATGAGCTGGTCAAGTAATTGGGCCTGCTCCTCGCCGAGGTCATTCAATGCGTCCAGCGCATCATCGCCGTAGGCCAGAATGAAATCAAATACTTTGTCATAGGGCCACAGGCTATCCGGAGTGGGGAATGCCTCGCCATCAAATTCGCCATATTGGTAATGCATCGTGGCTCCTGCCGAGTATAAACATCGCTCGGAATTATAGCGCGTCATTGCGAGTGGTGGCTGGCGTTCTTCCCAAAAATTCGCCGCCTGCGTGCAACCCGCCCTCTGCGGTATACTGAGGCATAAACGGTGAGGTGACATGGATGTGATGACCGTATACAGAAAGGGATTTTTGAGACGGGTCTTTTGGGCCGCGCTGGCGACGCTGGTCATCGGCGGCGTGCCAAACGCCGTTGCTGCGCCGCTGACTGCCGCTGCCAAGTCGCTTCTGCCTCCGCAATGGCGGGCATCGGCACTTTGGCCCGATCTCAATACGGTGCAAAAACATCCGGCACGGCGGTTCCACGGTTTTCCGGCGGTATATTCTGCTGCAGATTGGCAGCGCTTTATTCATGCCTATGGCCCCGCCCAACGACGGCTTCTCATGCAACTGGATTCCCAGCGAAACATTTTTGCCCGGCAACTTCTGGCGCGGGCCGCTCGATCGCACCATAACGGCTATGCTCGGCTGCTGGCCTTGCGGGCATTCGCCGAAACGTTTCAGCATACCAGTGGCTCGCCTGTCGCTGTTAAGGCGCTGCATCTTTATCTCCGGCGGTTGTCGCCATCGGATATTAAAAATCCAGTGCTAGCCGCACCGGTGTGGACCATGGCCCATGAGCTGGCCTGGCTGGGGGCGACACCATTTGCCATACGATCGCAAATGGCAGTGGTGGCTGAAAAGGCCAATGTGCAACTTTCCATGGATCTGCTGCGTGCCGGGCAGTACACCGCCGCCGAAAAAGTGGTGGCGATGCTGCCCATTCATGAAACCAATCGGGTCCGGCACAATGCGCTGCTCATGAGCCAAATGGGTACCTTGCGGGCCTTAACGCGGCAAAGTATCGCTGAAATAAATTTTATCGGCACGCAATTTCCATTGGTCAATCAGAACGCCCAGGCCGCCATGTATGTCCTGCTCCATGCTGCATTTGTACAACCCGATAAAAGACTTATTCATCGGGTGATGCGGCACTGGCCGCACACCGCGGTCCATCAGCTTGGGGCCTTGCTGCTTGCGAGGCATCCGACGCCTATGCAGCAATATCAACGGGCGCAACTGATCATTAGCGCGTGTCATGGATTGGGACGAAGCATACTTCGTGATCGATCGTTTTACGCCGCCCTCCATGACTTAGTCGCCTTCCGCCGGGCAAAGTCCACACGCTGGGATCGGGTGCATCGGGCGCTGGCCAAAATTACCATCGCCCATCTAATAGAGCGCTTCGCCCTGCCCAATCCAGATGTAAACCCACTGGCGGCACTGATCAAACCACCATCGGCCGACGCACCGCACGCCAAATCCAAAAGTCCGTAGCAGCGCCGATCGTTTTGGCTTTACCGAACCGGCTTGATCCTCGCATCTCCACGCCTACAATCTGACCGTTGCAAATTGGGATCCATTTTAAGGAGTTATTCAATGGCAGTAACCGTTTTATATCATGGACACTCAACATTTGAAGTTCACAGCGGAAATCATCGACTTATTGTAGATCCTTTTCTGGATCAAAATCCCCTTTCCGATATCAAGCCGGCGGCCGTCAAGGCCGAGCACATACTACTTTCGCATGCCCACTTTGATCATGTGGCAGATGTGGAGTCCATCGCCAGACAGAATAAGGCAACCATTTACTGCAATTTCGAGATGTCACAGTACTATGCCGGTAAGGGGTTCAACGCGGTGGGGCTTAATACGGGCGGGACATGTCAAACGCCATTTGGCAGGCTGTCGCTTACCGTCGCCTTTCACACCAGCACCTTTCCCGACGGTACCGCAGGGGGGGTGGCCAGCGGAATGGTGATTGAGATTGCCGGTAAAAAAATCTACTATTCAGGCGATACGGCGTTGTTCAGTGATATGGCTTTGATCGGCCGCCTTTGGAAGCCGGATATGGCAATCCTATGCATGGGCGATCATTTCACGATGGGCCCCGGTCACGCCGTTCTGGCCGCGGAAATGATCGGTGCTCCGCTCGTGATGCCCGTACACTACAACACCTTTCCGCCAATTGCCCAAAATCCGGAGGCCTTTGCCGATGACATCCGCCTTAAAGGCTTAACGCCCGTGGTGTTAAAGGCGGGCGAATCGTGTAGTTTGTAAAAGTTGGATGGATCGAGCCAGTTTTGAGGGCCATAAAAAAGATAGCCCGCTGCAACGCACAGCGGGCTATCTCGGTTATGGGAGGAAACTGCAACTGCGACCAACATTACTATCGGCTTACTTTTGAACACTCTTTAACCAAATCTCAAATTTATCTAAATATTTCTTCCGCCTCCCATCACCTTCCAATTTGTGGCATAATCTACTGGGGCGTCCAAGCCCTGGAAGTGTCTACGGAGAATGCCTTTGTCTACCTATCCGATGGTTTTCCTTGTGGGGGCCGGCCCCGGCGATCCCGGACTGCTGACTCTGGCGGGTAAAGATGCAATAACTTCATGTCGTGTAATTATTTATGACGCATTGGCTAATCCCGAACTACTCCGCCACGCCCCGCCGTCGGCGGAATTGATCTACGTCGGTAAGCAGGCCAATCGTCATACCCTCACGCAGGATGAAATAAACGAATTATTGGTTACCAAATGGCAGCAGCAAGCCGCCTTTGCGAAAGTCCATTCTCCTTGGGGGAATATCGTTCGGCTAAAAGGGGGAGATCCGTACGTATTCGGACGCGGCGGGGAGGAAGGACAGTATCTTTTTGCGCACAAAGTGCCATTTCAAGTCATTCCCGGCATCACCAGCGGCATTGCAGGGCCTGCTTACGCCGGAATTCCGGTCACTCATCGCGACTTTACCAGTTCTGTCACCCTGATCACCGGCCATCAACAAGATTCCAATGTAGCCGTCGGGCTTAATTTTGACGCCTTGGCAAAACTAAACGGCACATTGGTTTTCTACATGGGCGTAAAAACGTTACCCACACTCGCCACCAAACTCATTGCCGCCG
>JAKAZF010000361.1 GCA_021826605.1 Planctomycetota bacterium
CAATCCCGCAAAAGGCAACGCCGTGAGGATGGTAATCGGATGAATAAAACTTTCATACAATACGCCCAGAACAATATAGATCACCACCACCGCCACCAGCAGCAGCACGCCCATATTGATTACCGCTGACTGAAATATCTGCGCAGCGCCCTGAAAATTCGTGATGATGTTCGCGGGCAATACCTGCCTGGCCGCCACCTGAATTTCGGCCACCGCTTTGCTCAGCGAAAATCCCGGCGCGACATTAAATGAAATGGTCACCGACGGAAGCTGCCCGGTCTGATTAATGGATAACGGCCCGAGGCTCTGCGTCAGATGTGCCACGGCACTTAATGGAACCAGCCCCCCATTACTTGAGGCCACGTAGAGCAAATGCAAATCCCGCGGCGAATTCTGAAATTTGCTCTGCAGTTCGAGTATGACTTCATATTGGGCCTGGGTATCGTAAATGGTGGAAATCTGTTCTGAACCGTACGCATAACCCAGCGCCTGTTCTACCGCCGCGGCGCTGACCCCCAGCGCCTGGGCCTTGCTGCGATCCACCACCACGTTGAGTTGGTTGCTGGCAATCTGTAAATCGCTGTTAACGCCCTGCAACCCCGGCAGCGTTTCCATTTTTCTTTCAAGCATGGGGGCATATTTAAACAAATCCACCGTGCTGGGACATTGCAGTGAAAATTGGTACTCCGACTTGGTGAAATTGCCGCTGACATTGATCGGCGGCGGATTAAAGAAAAACACGCGCAGGCCCACAATTCGGGCAAGTTTTGGCGCAAGTTCCTGGATAACCTGATCCGTTGTCAGTTTACGCTCATTGCGTGGCTTGAGGTGCAAAAACATGTGACCATTATTGATGCCGGCAATCGGCCCGGCTCCCACAACATTCATCACCAGATGCACGTTGGGATCAGCCGCCACAATTTTTGCCGCCGCCAATTGATGCCGTTCCATGGACTTGAATGAAATACTTTGCGCTCCCTGGGTACTTACCAGCACACGCCCGGTATTGCCGGCGGGAATAAAACCCTCCGGAATATGAATCAGCAGATAAATCGTCAGAACCAGCGTTCCCAGCGACAGCAGCAGAACAATCAGGCGAGCCTTGAGCACCAGCCGGAGCGTCTTTTGATAAAACCACAGGGACCCGGAAAAAATATGCTCCATAAACCGATACAGAAAATTATGCTTTTCCCGGGGCGGCTTCAAAAAGCGGCTGCACAACACGGGCGTAAGCGTAAGGGAAATAAAGCCGGATATTAAAATGGCAGCCGCAATGGTCAGGGCAAATTCATTGAGCAGCCGGCCAATAATGCCGGAAAGAAACAGAATCGGAATAAATACCGCCACAAGAGAAATAGTCATGGAAATAATCGTAAATCCGATTTCCCTGGAAGCGTTGAGCGTAGCCTGCATCGGGGGCTCGCCCAGTTCGATATGCCGGTATGAATTTTCCAGCATCACAACCGCATCATCGACGATAAAACCCACCGCAAGCGTCAAGGCCAGAAGGGAAAAATAGTCGATTGTAAAGTTCAGTTCATACATCACGGCGAAGGTACCGATGATCGCCAGCGGCATGGCGATACTGGGAATCAGCGTGGCGCGTAATGTGCGGAGAAAGGCAAAGATCACCAGCACCACCAGCACCATTGCCGCCAGAAGTGTGAGCTTCACATCATTGACGCCGGCGCGGATCTGCTGTGACGCGTCAAAAAGTATTCGCGCATGGACCGCCGGCGGAACACTGGCCTGCAGTTTGGGCAGCAAAGCGCGGATTTCGTCCACCACTTTGATGGTATTGGCACCCGGCTGTTTTTGAATGGCCAGCACAATGGCCCGGCTTGATACACCATCCACGATTTCCCACGCCGCCACACGGTCATTGACAACACTGTTGATGGCGTTGCCAACTTCATTCAGACGGATCGGCGAGCCGTTGCGATAAGCAATAATTAAATGCCGGTATTGGGCCGCATCCGTAAGTTGCCCATTGGAATAAATCTGATAAGAGGCATGATCGCCCCACAGAGAACCTGTGGGCATGTTCACATTGGCCTGCGCAATGCTTTGCGCCAGATTATCAATGCCGATGTTTCGCGCGGCAAGTTTTTTGGGATTCACCTGAATTCGCACGGCATAGGTCTGTGCTCCAAAAATATTGACCTGAGCCACGCCACTTAATTCAGAAATGGAATTCCCCAGCAGGTTTTCCGCGTAATTATCCACCTGATACAGCGGCAAGGTGCTGGAACTCAACCCGATATACAACACCGGTTGCGCCGCGGGATTCACTTTTCGGTACGTCGGGGGACTGGGCATATTGTGCGGTAATGCGCCTTGTGCGGCGGTTATGGCGGCCTGAACATCCTGTGCGGCGGAATTGATATTGCGGCTCAAATCAAACTGCAAAGTAATGCTCGTGGAACCCTGCGAGCTGGTGGATGTCATGGATTTCAAGCCTTCTATGGCGGTGAACTGATCCTCCAGCGGCGTGGCAACCGCGGACGCCATGGTATATGGATTCGCACCCGGCAATGAGGCCCCCACGGAGATTGTCGGGTAGTCTACCTCCGGCAAATCGCTTACCGGAAGCTTGAAATAGGCCATGACGCCGAAGATAACCACGGCCGCGGTCAATAGCACGGTGGCGATGGGGCGGCGAATGAAAAGCTCCGAAATATTCATGACTTTTTATTCCATTGTTTATCTCGCGGCCAGCGTGTATCAGCGCGACTGCGGGCCGCTTCCGTTTCAGTTCTTCGTTGCCACCGAAGTTGCCGCCGGTGCCACTAATCCGTGTTGTACCACCTCGATATGGCTTCCCGGCTCCAGCCGCACCTGCCCATCCGTCACCACCACATCCCCCTTTTTGAGTCCTTTGGAAATGACTGTGTTGCCCTGCCAACTGATACCCGCCGTTACCGGCACCATCTTGACGGTATTTCCGGCAAGCACTTCATACACATAATGCCCATCCTGACCGACCTCAACCGCATTGGCCGGCACGACCACCGCGTTTTTTAATTCTCCGACTTTTAATGTGGCATTCACCAGTTCTCCCGGCCAAAGAATCTCGTTGCTGTTGTTAAAAGAGCCCATGAGCGTTACCGTGCCGGTGGTGGCACTGACCTGATTATCAATAAAGCTTAGATGCCCTGCCACAACCGTACCGCTCGGATCGGATATTGTGGCCGTCATCGGCAGTTTCGGATCCAATTTCCACGCTGATTTCACCTCCACCAGATACCGTTGCGGCAAAGCGATGGCAACGTAAATGGGCCGGAGTTCATTGATCACAATTAAGTTGGTACTTGTGGCACTGACGTTGGTTCCAGGATAGGCCAGCAAATTGCCCACACGTCCGTTCATGGGTGAGCAAATGGTGCAGTAGTTCAAATTCACCTCCGCGGTTTGCACGGCGGCTTTGTCCGCATCCACCTGCGCGGCCGCGGCCTGATAGGTGTATTTGGCCAGAAGATATTCGGTGGGTGAAGCGGCCTTCATTTTCACCAATCTGGCTTCCTGCCGCTCTGAAACCAGATCATTGTCCGCTGTCGCCTGATCCTTGGCCAAGGTCGCCCGAGCCTGTAACAACGCCGCCTGATACAGGCGCGGATCAATGCGGAACAGAACCTGCCCGGTTTTAACTTCTTCTCCCGGTTGTACCGCCGCGGCGATAATCTGCCCGTTGACTTGCGATTGCACCGTCACCGTGCGATAGGCCTGCACCGTGGCAATATTGGAAATTTCCACCGGCACCGTTGCCACGTCCGCCGATGCGATATGCACCGGAACTGGGGCATTAAGAGTCTTGGCTCTTGTGGCCTGTCCCGCCGCGGGACGCGAACAGCCGGAAATTCCCATCAGCCCCAAGGACATCACGCCAAAGGCCACCAGCGAATACAATCTCGAAGACAATATCAGCTACTCCACATAGCGCAAAATCCAGATGTACAACGCAGATCAACGGCTGTCGTTGCAGAAACTCCATTATATCAAAAATCATTCCCGTGCACTTTTCATCTTCCTTTAATGTAGGGATGTTAATTTTTATCCATACGGACCGATCTGTTGAGTCCGAGAGCGTCTTTCTCCGGGAGCGCTGCCATGCGTTACAAAATATTTCTCGTCATTGGGTTTATTGGATCAGGTCTGATCATCAACAGTTCGGCACCCGCACGGGCTGATTCCACGCTATACGCCAAAAGCAGGGTCGCCGCGGCACAAATGCCGGCAGCTACGCCCGAAGCACCGGCCAGGGGAACGGAAAGCGGGAAGCCTGGC
>JAKAZF010000362.1 GCA_021826605.1 Planctomycetota bacterium
TTCCAGCGTGGCATCTTTGCCAACATTGCTTACCGTGGCCCCTTTAATGCTCGGTGGGCAATCGGTAATTTCCAGTTCAACGGTATTGGGCAATTCCACCGAAAATGGCTTGCCCTGATACATGGTAATCTGGACTTGCGTGTTGGGCTTGAGATATTTCACGGCTTCACCCACCACGTCGCCGGAAAGTTCAAGCTGCTCAAAATCATGGAGGTCCATGAAATAATGCGTGGTTGTGTCGGAATACAGATATTCCATGGGCTTTTGATCCAGAAAAGCCTGTTCCAGCGTATCATCCACGCGAAACCGCTGTTCAATGATGCTGCCGGTTTGCGTATCTTTGAGCTTTACCTGCATGAAGGAACGCCAATTCCCTTTGGATACTTTTGCGAAATCATGCACAACATATAATTTGTTGTTGTATTCAACCGCAACTCCGCGACGTAAATCAATAGCTTTAATCGACATTTAATTCCTCGAATTCCTCAAATGCCGCCGCGGCCTGCCTGCAGGCTGCGGCGGCTGAACCAAACTGCCCTCATGGGGATTCGAACCCCAGTTACAGGCGTGAAAAGCCCGTGTCCTAGGCCTCTAGACGATGAGGGCCAGAGAGCACCGCATTATATCCAAAGCTATAATTTTGACAAATTACCCGAACCCGCAACCAAAATATACGTTGCCCCCCAAGCTTATCGGTCCCCAAATCTCTGTTTTCCGCTGTAGATCAGACAGTCCCGGACTCGTTGGAAAGCCACTATCCCCCGCCCGCCCAATTCCCTCATAAATTTCCCCGCATCTCCGCCCAATGACGAAATTCGGTTATGATTTGCGCTGGTATAGGGCTACGCGCTGTAGTGTTTGACTGGGACAGGGCAATGCGGGTTTCTAAATATGCAGTTCTGGCTGTGGCCCTGCTGCTGACGGGTTGCGGGTTTTTGTCCTTAGGCCGGCCTGACTTAGCCAGTGATGATCCGGCTTTGAAGATCCCCGCTATGAAATTGGCCGCCCTGCATCATGATCAAACGGCAATTCCCATGCTCATAAAATCCTTGTCAAGCCAGGACTCGGCCATTCGCTTTTACGCCATTTATGCCCTGCGCAAAATCACCGGCCACCAATTTGGGTTCATATACTATGCGTCTAAAACGCGCCGCAGCGCGGCCACGGCGCGTTGGAAAAAGTGGTATACCGCGCGCCGCTCCGCCGGCATTGAGTTGCGCGGACGCAAGGTCGTGCAGGGGGATCCCGTTTCCGCGATATCGAGAGGTGCGCCATGATATTTCATAAAAAGCCGGTGCCGCACGCTGCCTTGGGAACCGTTGAGGATCTTGGTGGAGGCCGAATTTTTTATCGCCTGAATGCCGGCATGACGTTTGATCTTGTCCCGCTGTTGCGTACTGAGCTGCTGGCAATCGTTGATAGATATAAACCCCAAAAGCTCATTTTTGAACTTGCGCAGTTGAATCGTTTCGGCGGGGCGGGTTTGGCGATTTTGGTGGAGGTTCTTCGCAACCTTCCTCCCGAAGCACAACTTTATCTGGCACATCTGCATAAGGAAGTGCGCGGGGTCATTGAGATTGGTCATCTTGATGATATGGTCATCATGGTTGATGATATGCCCGCAGCGCAAGCCGCTGAACTTTTAGCCGGATCATCCTGCTCGGTTCCGCGAAATTGTCCGCTTTGTCCGCCGCCATCGCCCCAGGATCCATCCGGCCAGAAATTCGGAGGTGCGGATGCGCGCAGCCATTGAATTCTTCGGCGATTTTTTCTACCTGCTGCTGGATACGCTTCGGGCCATCGGTCCGGCACTATCCAGCGGGCGCGGCAGGCTGCTGGCCTGGCGGAATTTATGGATACAAATGAACCGCATCGGTGTGGAAAGCATTCCTATTGTCTCGCTGGTAATGTTCTGCATCGGGGCCATCCTGGCAATACAGATTGCACCGGAATTTGCAAAATTTGGAATGGTCCCGGTTACCGCCGATGTGGTGGCCCTGGCGACATTCCGGGAAATGGGGCCGCTGGTTTCGGCCGTGGTCATGACCGGGTTTGGCGGGGCGGCGATCGCGGCGGAAATCGGGACGATGGTCGTGGGAGAGGAAATCGAAGCGATGGAAGCCATGGCGATAGATCCCGTCCGGTTCCTGGTGGTACCGCGCGTGGTTGCGGGTATGTTGATGATGGTGTGCCTGACGGTGGTGGGAGATTTGGCTGCCATGTTCGGTGGTCTGGTGGCGTCGGTGTTGTTGCTGCATCTTGGCTCCCTGCAATATACCCATCATGCCCTGGGGATTCTGAAAGTCGGGGATTTTGTTACCGGGCTGGCCAAAGCCGCCGTATTCGGTGTGCTGATCACCGCCATTGCCTGCTTCCTGGGGTTGAAAGTCCGCGGCGGGGCCGAGGGCGTAGGCTTGAATACCAGCAAAACCGTGGTCTTCACCATTGTAGCGTTGATATTGGTGGATCTGATTTTTACTTCGGTCTTCTTTTACCTGGGCGTGTAATGCCGGAACCATTGATTCAACTTCAGGGCATCAGCAAGTACTTTGGCGACCGGATGATTTACCACGATCTTCATCTGGATATTTTTCCCGGAGAAACGCTGGTGATTCTGGGCGGATCAGGCTCGGGGAAATCCACGCTTTTGCGTGTACTGATGGGGCATCTCAAAATTGACGCCGGGCACGTGCTGATTCGCGGGCGGTCACTTAATGATATGGACCGCCGTGAGCTGGATTCCTGGCGGAAATCCGTAGGGGTATTGTTTCAGACCGGGGCACTATTTAACTCTATGACTTTGCGGGAAAATCTGGCGTTGCCCGTGCGGGAGCACACTGATCTGGATGATCAGACGATTGATCTTATGGCGCAGATCTATCTCCAACTCGTCGGCCTGCGCGAGCATATTGATAAACTGCCGGCAGAACTTTCCGGCGGTATGAAAAAGCGCGGAGGTCTGGCCAGAGCGTTGATGATGCAGCCGCGGATTTTATTTTATGATGAGCCTACCGCAGGTCTGGATCCCATCAGCACAGCGCAAATTGGTGAATTGATCATGAACCTGAAAAACAAAATGGGCGCGACCAGCGTCCTGGTTACCCACGACATGCAATCCGCATTTCAACTTGCAGATCGCCTGGCTTTATTATTTGATGGAAAATTTGCGGCCATCGGCTCTGTGGAATATTTTCGTACGACCGCTGATCCTCTGGTGCGGCAGTTTGTCGATGGCCGGCTGGATGGGCCGTTTATAAACCCCTCTGATCAATGCAGCTACAAGGCTGAACTTCTTGGACGCAAGCTACATGAGGTGCCGCATGGCAAAAAAACAACGTGATGCCTTTCGGGCCGGCGTGTTTATGCTTTTGAGCATCATGCTGATTCTGGTTTTGATCGTGGCGATCAAGGGCTTCGCACGGGTATTTGAACCCGTGCAGGTGCGCGCCGCGCGTTTTTCACTGGGTGATGATCTGGGCGGTCTGCAGGTGGGGGATAATCTGCGGGTGGCGGGCTTTACCGTGGGGGAAATCCAATCGATCCATTTAATAACCAATGTAAAAAAGCCTTTTGTTCAGGTTACCTTCACCATGCCAAAAAAATATACACTGCGCACGGGCGCTCACGTGGTTATTGGGGGTACCATCACCGGCACAAGCTGGCTGAATTTTGAGAGTCTGGGATCGGGAAAGCGGTTGCCCCCGAATTACGTTTTAACCGGCCGGCCCAGCGGTATAAGCCATGCTTTGGCGACGGTGGCTTCCTTGGCCCCGCAAATTAAAGCGATGGTGACGCAAGTTCGCACGACCACCGTGCCGCTTATAAACGCGGATTTAACCAAGCTCGGCGCGACCGCTGACTCTGTCCGCACGGCCGCATCCGGTGCCGCCGGGGTGTTGCAGTCGGTGCATGGGGAAATTAAACCCGTCGTTGCCAAATACGATGTTGCTGCGGAAAAAACCGCTTATGCCATGGATCAAGCCGGAAAGCTGCTGCATTCCGGTCGAAAAGGGGCGGTTATGAATATCAATGCCGTCACAGCGGATATAAAAAAAGCTATCCCCGCATTACTGGCCAAAGCGCAATCTGACCTGAATCAGGTGCACGCCACGTTCACCAACAGTACTGCGTTAACTGCACACGCCAAGTCCCTATTAGCCAAAAATCAGGATCGCATAGACGGTATCATCCGGGCCTTGCATGGAGCTTCGGTGAATCTTAAGACCTTCGCCGTGGAAATTCGCCACAGCCCCTGGCGGCTGCTTTACAAGCCCAGT
>JAKAZF010000363.1 GCA_021826605.1 Planctomycetota bacterium
GGAAACGGCCCGCCTGCTTCGTTATCGTGCCTCGATGTATCTGACGGATACGGTTCTTGGCCCGATGCCTCGCATTCGGGCCGTTTCCGTCCCATCGCGGCACTATCCCAGTAGCGTTGTAGGATTATAATCACGAGGATGCGGGGTTGGCGGATATATGAAATTTAAGGAAGCGCAACCATGAGAAAAGGCATTATTCTTGCAGGCGGAACAGGAACTCGGCTGCATCCGGTGACTTTGGCGGTTTCCAAACAGTTGCTGCCGGTCTACGACAAGCCGATGATTTATTATCCGCTTTCCACGCTGATGCTCGCGGACATCCGGGACATCTTGCTTATTTCCACGCCGCAGGACACGCCGCGATTCAAGCAATTGCTGGGTGATGGCAAACATTGGGGCCTGAATATTTCGTATGCCGTGCAACCTGAACCGGAGGGTCTGGCGCAGGCGTTCATCATCGGCAGGGAATTTATCGGGTCCAATCCAGTGGCCATGGTTCTGGGTGATAATATTTTTTACGGTCAAGATTTCGGCCGCAATCTTAAAGCCGCTTCGGATCATACAACGGGTGCCACCATTTTCGCGTATCGGGTGGTGAACCCGGAGGTATATGGTGTGGTGGAATTTGATCCCAATTTCAATGTGTTGTCCCTGGAAGAAAAACCGGCCAAACCGAAATCCCATTATGCCGTCACAGGTATTTATTTTTATGGCCCCGAGGTGGTGTCCATCGCGGAGAATCTGAAGCCATCGGCGCGTGGAGAATTGGAAATTACGGATGTCAACAAGTTTTATCTGGCCAACAAAACGTTGCGGGTAAAAGTAATGGGACGGGGCATAGCCTGGCTGGATACCGGCACGCATCAGTCTCTTTTGGATGCCTCGATGTATATTCAAACCATTGAGCGGCGACAGGGACTCAAGGTGGCCTGTCCGGAGGAAATCGCGTGGCGGCGAGGATTTATCACGGACGGGCAATTGCGACAATTGGCCGAGCCTTTGTCTAAGAATGAGTATGGCCGATACCTGTTGGAAATCCTGCGAGAAAAGTCGGCCTGACGATGAACAATACCGCAATAATCCATATCAGCATCATCATCCCCACGCACAACCGCGCGGAGCTACTGCGGCAATCATTGGAGAGTATCAGCCAATTAATAATCCCGCCGGAAAAAAACGTCGAATTGCTGGTAATTGCGAACGCCTGTACGGATCAGACGGTACACGTCTGTGCAGTTGCCGTGAACAGTATGCCCTTTCCATTACGTTGCATTACGGAGTCGCAGGCAGGGCTCGGTAACGCCCGGAATCGGGCGTTACTTGAAGCGGAAGGCGAAATTATAGCATTCCTCGATGATGATGTCTGGGTGGAAAACAACTGGCTCATCGGATTGCTGGAGATTTTTGAACATTATCCTGCAGATGTTGCGGCGGGAAAAGTTACCCTTTGGTGGCAGGCTGTGGAAAAACCGGCTTGGCTGACACATCGCTCGGAACATTTACTAAGCGCGGTAGATTATGGAGATCAGGTGCAAGAGCTATTCGCCGCCGGCGAGGCCGTGGGGGCTGATTTTGCCTTTCGGCGACGCGTGCTGGCGGATGTACCGAACTTTCGCACGGATCTGGACAGGCGGGGCCGGACTGTATTGGCTGGGGGCGATACATATTTTATTTCGCAGGCCCTTAAGACCGGCCATCGCATGTTTTACGCGCCGCGTGCGGCAATCAAACACTGGGTGGCACCCGAGCGCATGACCCTTCCCTATCTTGGTCGCGCCGCCTATGCCAATGGATTGGCCCGGATTCAGATGATGGATCATCCATTCATCATCACGCGCATCAGATTGGCCTTGGAAAATTTGCTGAAATACTGCTTCTATGGTGTCGTGGAGGCGCTTTCCGCGGCCATTGGCTGTGAACGGGGACGCATCAATCACCACATCCGCCGCATGACCTGCAAAGGTGTGATTGCCGCGTTGGCCATGCGCCGGCGATGAATTATATCTCACTGCGTCATTCGCGTCATCTTCGTGATAGAATGCCCGTGGGGGCGTGGCAATATTTCCGGGCGAGCGGCGAAATCAGCGGCATAAATGCCGGCGCTAAGAGAAGGGTTCGTCCTGAAAACTCGCACCCCAGAACCCTGGTTCGGATTAATTGCCACGCCCCTTCGTGGTAGAATGCCTGTGGCGAGGGCGTGGCGACTAAGGCCGGTATTTCCGAATTCGAGGTGATGATGAAACGATGGATTTACGCGGATTTGAAGAGTTATCTTACGCGACGATATGACCGCGTGCTCCGAAAGCATCGACGATGGAAGCTGCCAGGCAGACGGCACCCATATACGATGCGTCTGCGGGCTGCCGCCTTTCCGTTCATCTGCCGATATGACTCAACCGATTTCGCGACTCTGCGTGAGATATTTGTTGGCCAGGAATACGAGGAGGCGTTAAAGCATGTACCGGCGGATTGCCGTTCGATAGTGGATCTCGGTGCCAACGCGGGCTATTCGGTGCGGCTCTGGATGGAACGATTCCCCGATTGTCGGGTGCTTGGTGCCGAGGCGGACTCAGAAAACGCCGCCATTTGCAGAGCCAACGTCGCGCTGGCCGGAGGAATGAAGCGATGCGATATTCAAGAAGTATGCCTGGTGGGAAAGTCGCGGAGTGTTTACCTCAACCGGTCCGGAGGTGACTGGGCAATCCAGGTCACGGATGTGGACACCGGCACGGCTGCCGTTAACGGTATCCGGGTAGATGAATTGCTCACCCGCTGCAACGCGCCCAAAACAATTGATTTGCTTAAATGTGATATCGAAGGGGCGGAAGCTGAGGTCTTTGCGACTTGTTCGAATTGGATAGCTCGGTTTCGCTACCTGATCGTTGAGATTCATCCACCTTATTCGTACAAAGCCCTATTGGCCGATTTGGAAAGGAACAACGCCCATTCGCAAGTCGCCTACCGCCGCGACAAGGGAATGGGGTTGGAGCTGGCCGTATTGGAGTTGTAGGTCTTACGCGGCGAGGAAGCAAAACGGGGACGTAGCTATGTTTCGGGGTACCGGCGGTTTTTATGCCGGTGGTTTGCGGGACCGGGGCGTTGGTACAATTACTTTATCTACACGCTGTCCCATGGCAGGCAATAATCATTTTCGGATAACCGCTCAATGCGTTCCGCCGGTGCGATAACCAGTCCCGGCGCAATTTTCAATTTAGGATAGTTGGCGCGGCTGGCAAACGCCCTCTGGGTGCTTTATCCTGTTGGTGTGGCGGCAAGTGGTTATTCCGCGCCATGTTGCTGGGTGTACCGAGGTTACTGAACATGAAGAAGACCAAGCCGGTTGTGACCATCCCCCTGATTCGACGTATGGTGCGGCGAATCGTGGACCGTTTCGATCCTGAACAAGTGATCCTCTTTGGTTCCCACGCCCGAGGTAAAGCCGGCCCGGATAGCGATGTGGACCTGCTGGTGGTCATGGACGTAAAGGGATCGAAGCGGGAAAAGACGCTGGAAATACGAACGATTTTGGCCGACTTCCACACCGCCGAGGACGTGCTGATAAGCCGGCCTGCGGAGTTCGCGTGGCGCAAATTATACCCCGGCACTATCGAACGCCCCGCTTATCTGGAAGGCAAGGTGCTCTATGCCCGCCGCCGATGATCTGGCCGTCATTGTCGCCGAATGGGTAGCCCGAGCGGAGGGCGACCTAAAGACCGCGATGCAAACTTTAAAGCTCCACTCGCAATGCCCGACGGAAACGGTTGCGTTTCATGCGCAGCAGTGCGCTAAAAAATACATCAAAGCCATGCTTATCTGGGCGCGTATAGATTTCCCCAAGGTTCACAACATCAGGCGGCTGATGGAAATGCTTCCAGAAACCAGTCGGCCAAGTATTTCGACGTGCGACCAAAACAGCCTAACTCCCTACGCCGTCGAAGCGCGGTACCCCGGCGATTTCGAGCCGGTTTCCCTGGCCGAGGCCCGTCGAGCCGTAGCCTTGGCGCGACAGGTGCGCGGAGAGATTCGGAAAATGCTCCCCCCATCGGCGCTGCGGCCGCGGAGCAGGTAAATTGAACCTTGGTACAGCCCCCCCCCGGCAGACTGGAAGTACAACGGGGACATAGCTAGTGCCCTGTTCCACCCGTAATTACGGGTGGATTGGCCTCAAACCGGCCAGATGCCAGGAGTCGGCGGCGAGAACCGGGTTCGTGAACCCCTTGAGCCGACGCGACGCCGCAGATGGCCGGTTTCAGGCCAACCCTA
>JAKAZF010000364.1 GCA_021826605.1 Planctomycetota bacterium
TGGCGATGTTGGCGTTAGTAGTTCCCGTCGCTCTGCCGGCCGCGCCATGGTTGGAGAGATTATTGGGAGTTCTCTTGGGATTGCTGGTGGGCGGGGGGATGATCTGGGTGGTCAGAATTATTGGAACGCTGATTTTCGGCCGCGTGGCCATGGGGGCGGCGGATGCCCCATTAATGGCGGCCATCGGGGCAGTCGTGGGTGTGCCGGCGGTCATTGTGGTATTTTTTCTGGCACCGATTCTGGGGTTGGTTTGGGCGATTGTACTTAAATTTCAAGGAAAGCCCAATATTTTGCCCTACGGCCCGTGGCTTAGTATGGCGGCCATTTTAACGCTGTTTATCGGCAACCCCCTGATCCACTGGTACGCGCAACAGATATTTCCGGCGACCGCTCCGACCAGCCACTCCAGCGTTATGTGGCCCGGCGAACCGGCTCCCTCGTTCTCGCCTGCAGGGACCCGGCCGTAAATAACGCCGACATAATTTCGAGTGCATAAATCAAAAACATTGCTGCAAAATTTAATGATAAGGAAAACATCATGGTAAAATCCCAGCGTTTGGAAAACGTAACTATTTCTCCTGGAAAGCCCCCCGTATTCCATGTCCTGTCGACGGGGGCATGGAAATGTGCGGCACTGGTTGTCCCCATTTTTGAATCTTCAAAACAGCGATTTTCTTCGGACGATTTGCCGGAAGATGTGGCCGCCGCGATCGGCAAGGCCGTCGAACTTCATGGCTTTGAAGGTAAGGTCGGAACGCTTATGCAGGCCAGCGGCATCGGTCCGGCGGAGCGCCTGATTCTTCTGGGCATGGGGAAACCCGAAAAAATTAATACTGACCAGATTCGCTGGGCCGGATCGCTGTTGGCTCGCCATTTGCGTAAAATTAAAATTAACTCGGCGACTTTTCACGCCGCCGGGCTTGAACGTGCGAATTGGCCTATCTTGGCCGGAGCCTTCGCGGAGGGGTACTCTTTGGGGGATTTTAGTTTTACGGCGTATAAAACCGAAAAAAAATCGCCACCGCCGCTGGAAGATCCTGGTAAGTCCAAGCCGCTAACGCTTTCGATCATCTGCCCGGATCAAAATTCCGCGAAAACTGTGCAAAGTGTCTTGGCGGAAAAGTCCGTGATAGCTGCCGCTACTAATTTGGCGCGTACGGTGGCTTGCCATCCTGGTAATGTCCTTACGCCCAGTACCCTTACCGGCATAGCCCGCAATATCGCGGCTGCCAATAAACTCAAATTTTTGGTTATTGATGCCGCAACGGCGCAGAAAATGGGCATGGGGGGGTTGTGCGCCGTCGGTGCTGGTAGTGCGTCACCGCCCGCCCTGTTGATTTTGGAATATCTGCCGCGCGGTATAAAAAGCAACGCCGGCAAAACGGTGGCGGTGGTGGGAAAGGCCGTAACGTTTGATACCGGCGGGATTTCCATTAAACCGGCGGCCGATATGGGAAATATGAAGTATGATAAATGCGGCGGCATGGCGGTGCTGGGCATTATGCAGGCCGCGGCCCAATTGCAATTGCCCCATCGCGTCGTTGGCCTGATTCCCACTGCGGAAAATACGCTGGACGCCCAGGCGTATCGTCCCGGCGACATCCTTCACATGTACAACGGTAAAACAGTTGAGGTCACCAACACCGATGCCGAAGGGCGGCTGATTCTTGCGGATGCCATCGCCTATGCCTGTGAAAAATACAAGCCCGGCGCGCTCATTGAAATGTCCACGCTTACCGGCGGCGTGGTTATTGCCCTGGGTTCTGTATTTGCCGGGCTGATGGCCGGTGATGACGGATTGGCCGCACAACTGATTGCAGCGGGTAATAGCACGGGTGAGCGTCTGTGGCGGCTGCCCCTGGACCAGGCGTATCGTAAACTGCTGGATAGTCCTCATGCGGATATGGTCAATAGCGGTGCCCGAGAAGCCCATCCTATACAGGGCGGTATGTTTCTTCAGGAATTTGTGGCCGATGGTGTGCCCTGGGCCCATCTGGATATTGCCGGCGTAGCGCACCCCAAAAAAGACGATCGCTGGTGGATTGGGGATCATGCCAGTGGTTTTGGTGTGCGACTGGTGGTGGAGTATTTGCAAAGGCTGGGATCGTAAAAAGCGGTGTTCGACAGGCTGGGGATAGGGTCCCAAATAGCTTCTATCACCCTTCACGTGGCTGCGCCAACCGCGACGGACCTGGGCGCTTGGTGTCATGGGATTCCATTTCCGCGTTTAACTCAACGCTGCCGCATTGAGCTAAGGGCATGTGTCTTGGTTGGATGCGAAACGCGATGCAGGATGAACACGCGGGGTGGCTGTCCGGTGTTGGCTTGATCGGCGGGCCGCGGCCATGGTAGGGCGCAGGCTGCTGGTTTTACCCCTTGATTTCTGCTATTCTCAACGCTCCTGAATTGGGCCTTTTTCATGATGATGGATAATGTGTTGGTAATATGGCTGGACGAAAAAATATAAAATCCAAGACAAGCAAAACGGCAGAGTCGCCGGCGGTGCGGCGGGTGGCGCTGGTTTCTTTAGGTTGCCCCAAAAATCTCATTGATAGTGAGCGGATGCTCGGGTTATTAGCCGCCGACGGCATATCGATTACAGATGATCACGCCGCCGCCGATGCCATTGTCATTAACACCTGCGGGTTTCTGGAAGCCAGCAAAACCGAGGCGCTGGAAGTTATCCATGAAGCATTGGACGAAAAAAATAAAGCGCTGAAAAGAGGCCGTGGGAAGAGAGTTGTTGTAGCGGGGTGTCTGGTGCAACGCCAACGCGCCAAATTATTAGATGAAGTTCCCGGCATTGATGCGTTGGTGGGCGTGTTTGATCGGGAAAATATTGTCACAGCCGTTCGCGGATCAACTGCCGCCGCTGCGGATGTAAATTTGGGCGAATTTCACCCGGTCACCCAGATGATTCGTCGCCATGACCGGAGCAAAGTCGGTTATTTTGAATCGGATGCGGGGCGACTGCGTTTAACGCCGCGACATTTTGGCTATCTGCGCATTTCCGAAGGGTGCAATCAGGGCTGCACGTTTTGCACGATTCCCAGTATCCGCGGGCGCATGCGCAGCAAACCGCTAGCAGATATTGTCAACGAGGCCCGTGAACTCATTGCCGATGGAGCATTTGAATTAAATCTTATTGGCCAGGATACCACGAGTTACGGAAGTGATATCGGCTATGACAAGCCCGGCGAAGGCCTGACCGGACTGATTAAAACTCTGGATAAACTGGATAGCGCCGGCTGGATTCGCCTGATGTACGCCTATCCCAGTTGCTTTACCGACGACATGATTAAAGCACTGGCCGATGCCGGGCGATGGGTTAAATATATTGATATGCCTTTGCAGCATATCAATGATGATGTTCTCCACGCCATGCGTCGCAAAACGTCCCGACGACAAATTACCACGCTTCTGGAAAAGCTCCGAAAATGGATTCCCGGCATCAGTATTCGCACCACGTTTATCAGTGGGTTTCCTGGTGAAACCGCCTCGCAGCATAAAGAGTTGGTGGACTTTGTGCGGCAATTTGAATTTGACTGCCTGGGCGTTTTTGATTATTCCCCTGAGCCAGAGACACCGGCCGGGCGGCTTTGGAAGTCGCACGCGGTGGATGCAGCAATTGCGGCGGCTCGGCGGGAGGAAATTATGCTGGCTCAGCAGGCCGTGGTGTTTAAGATCAATCAGGCCCAAGTTGGTAAGACCGTTGCGGTGCTCATTGATGCAGTGGATAGAAAGCTACGTACCGCAGTGGGGCGGCACTCTGGACAGGCACCGGAGATTGACGGTCAGGTGCTGCTGCACGGTATTGATGCGACGGCCGGTGATTTAATTCAGGCGGAAATTGAGGATTGGAAGCATTATGATTTAATCGCCAAGCCGATCAATTATAAGAAGATTCGCGCTGGCCATAAGCCGGTAAGTTTGTCGGTGCTCGCTCAAGATGCGGTGTAAAGGGTATGGGAATACAGCCGGCCTGCACAGCGGGACGGCAAATCACCACAAAGCCGCCGGCTATGCCGGCGGTGGAACAACTCCCAAAAGCATTCCGGAGAGGCTCCTGAGGTTCGCGGCAACAACCGGTACGGCTGGGGAATTCAGACGCGCGGTCATGCTGTGATTCCCCGATCCATGGCATACAATGATGCGAAGGAAACGCGAAAGTGGTTCGGTTCAGGTGTGGAATAATATGTACCGGCAAATTCCCAATCTGATAACCTTAAGCCGTCTGGTGCTC
>JAKAZF010000365.1 GCA_021826605.1 Planctomycetota bacterium
AAGCTGATACGTGCCTTTGGACGCGTTCACTGCGGCGATCTCGACACTAATGGAATTGCCGTCATTGAATGTTCCACTTCCGGCATCCGCCAACTGCACGGTAATAGCGTTGAGTTTGTAACCACCGGCATTGCTTCCAGTGGAAAATGTTTGCCCCGGCGCAGCCGCGTTGTTTGTGTAGTAATTAATGGTTGTATTGGCCGCCGTTGGATAGCCCGGCGAAGTTGCACCGGTCGTTCCAGTCGGAGACAAATTGGATTGATCATTGACACCGGGAGTCGGCGCAAAGGGACCGGCATTGCTGATGGCTATTCCGTTGTTGACATACATCGGCTGAATGTAGGAAGTTCCGGTCGGCAAGGTGGTCGGATTGGCTGTGAGCGTAACATTGGTGAAAACATTTTGCAGGCCGGGACTTCCCAGAATAACGCCGAGATTACCGGAGACATTTGATCCAGTGGTGACAACTTCCGAGACCGGTGCGCCAGCCTGGCCGGCGGCACCCGCCGCCCCATACCACATTCCACCGGAAAGCGCCGCGTTGGCGCTGTAGGAAGAACTGCTGCCGGCGGTGAGAGTAACCAGCGGCGGCTGGCTGCCATTATTCGTATTATGATCATAGGCGGTGAGCACATACGTGGTATTGGGCATAACGGCCGTGGAAAGCACTTGCCCAAATTGCCCGCCATTGGTGTAGATCGGCGCGTAGCTACCCGCACCTAAAGCCCCGCCGTTACCGGTCCAGTCAGGAACGTATACATTATTAAATGTATTAACGGTGTAGCTTCCGGCCCCCTTGGTATAGCTCATGGTCGCGGGAACATTGCCGTTGTTATAGACGTATACTGTTGTTAATCCAAGGCCGGAGTTGTCGGTGACGGCAGCCCCGGAAGAATCCGTACCGCTTTGCGGACCGGCAGTACCCGGCAGCCCGTACGCACCGGCAGGCACGCCGGTGGCAACGCCATAACTTCCGGCTGATGTGCTGGTGGCATAAGCCGGACCATAAATCAGCGAAAAATTGCCGTCCGGAATATTAATTGATGTGTTCGCCGGTACGCTTGATGCGTAGGCCGCGTTAATTCCACCAGCCGCCCCGATGGCCGCCAGTACACTTAAACTGGTGATAATATGTTTGCGATCCATACCGTTTCTCCTTTGAATAGGGATAATTACGTAAGTGAAAGTCGGCGGCTTCGATGATTTCGATGCTGAACACCAACTCCCTCTCTGAATAAGACATAATGAGATATCAGCCGGTTGAACTAATTTCAGTCATGCACGGCGTTACCGCATATCAACCTCGCATTCCCGCCGTACCGCAACGTGATGCACGACAGTTATCAAGCAACGGCGTCCTCAGTAAATGGACTGGTTAATTGAGTCCGGTAAATTCGGATTAATAATGTTACGAATCTTCAATCCTTCTGTGCCCTGCTGCCCGGCCTTGGCCGGGTTCTGACCGGGGACATTATTGTTAATGGCGATAGATTCCGCGTGGCCGTCAAAATACACGGCATTGGCATATCCGGTTCCCGGCGTATCGGACATGTGCCGGTAGCGCAGGCCGGAGTTCTGGTAATTTTCCGTCGAAATCGGCCAATCTTCGTTGGCAGTGGAACCGGAAATCAAGCCGTTGGGCGGCACGAGATAATTGGGATAGTTTTTGTAATAATAGGCCGGACCATACGTTCCTTTGTTCTGCCCCCAGTCAAAAGTACCCCATGCACCCCATGGGCCGTCCTGCGTAGAATCGCCCAGGGCTACGGTCTGCTCCGGTGCCAGAACGCCGGAAAGCTTGTAGGTATAAGGATGGCCGGCATTTTCATTGGTCATTGACATGAAAAAGTTAGGATTAGCGCTATAGGAAGTAGCAAATTGCGACGCGGGCGACGGATGCACGGTGTCGGCTCCGCAGGTGTAAAGCTGTTGATACGCTTCGACCATCGCCAAATTGGGAGTCGAATATTTCTGGAAGCCGTCGTAGTACTCCAGATTGTAGTTGGGGGTCGGCTCAATACCCTGCTTAAAGGCAAAGAGCGTGGAATCCCAGCTCTCCGAGCCATAAATGTGAGTGGATGACGAAGAGGTGTCGGATCCAAGGGGGATGGCACCTTGATTAGCCTGGGCATATTCGACGGTCAATTGGCCGAGGGATCGCAGGTTACTTAAACACGCGATGCTGGTGGCCTCTTCTTTAGCTTTTGCCAATGCCGGCAGCAGCAACGCAATCAAAAGGGCGATGATCGATATGACCACCAGTAACTCAATGAGTGTAAACCCCCGTTGAACCTTCCGGTCAAGGGGCCGTGAAAAACTTTGAGAGTTTCGTGGGAGTCTGGAATCCATGATGGATACCTCCGTCAAGCAACAACACTACCTAAGCCAATACCGAAGGACTTGAGCGGATGGCATGGCAAGGCTTACACCTTGGCTGCCGGGTAATCCAACCGGTATAACATCGCATGAAGACATGTTGAATTCATGTCATCACCGTTACGTATACAGTGTAGCTGGAGAGATCAAATTTACTAGGCCCTGTTTGCCAAAAAAATAGTACATTTTTTAATCACGACAGCGAGCAATGCTCATATTTTCGCGGCTTTCGGCATCCGATGAAATCGGCTTAAAAACTGCACAGAAGCAGCTAATGTATTAAAATTTTCATCGCCAAATTAGCGAAAGTAATAAGTACTAATGGCATAAATGCTATAGCCGTGCGACGGCGATCCCGCTACTATTAAGCCCTCGGATTTGCAGTGCACACGTTTTTCGGAGGTGCTGCCAATGGCGGTCGTGCGACAGATTCTGTTTCTGGGCAGTTTATCCATTGGGTACAACCGGGATATATTGCGCAGCATTGGTGCTTGCGCCGCACAGGGACAACGGATGCACATTCTATTTCCCACCGATTATGAACCGGCCAACGCCAACGCCCTGGAGCAGGCGGATATCAGCGGCGTGATTGTCGGGGCATGTCCCCAATTCAGTCACCTGCTGTCACACCTTATGCGGATGAAAAAGCCGATGGTGGATGTCTCCGCAGAGCGCCATTCTCTGGGCCACACGCGGATTGTCACCGACGATCAGGAAGTGGGAAAGTTGGCCGCCGATTATTTCATCGACCGAGGATTCAAGCATCTGGTCTACTATGGTATGGCGGCCCGGCACTGGTCGGCCATGCGCTGGCGGGGTTTTCAACAGCGAGCGCAGGATCGTGGCACCTCGGTGGAGCATTTTGACCGCCCCACCGGTTCGGGAAATCACCACACCGGATTTTTTCCCTGTCCCGTCGCCGACTGGATTAAGTCAATTACCCCCCTTACCGCCGTCTTCGCAGGCGATGATTTGCTGGGCGCTGAAATCCTGGAGACGTGCCGTAAACTTAATATCTCCGTTCCGGATCAATTGGCTATTCTCAGCGTCGATAATGATGATATTTACAACACGTGGCGCAACTATCGGCTCTCGAGCGTCGTGCTGAACACCATGGAAATCGGCCGACGGGCTGTCGATACGCTGTTTCGTCTGATTCAGGGCCGCAGCGTGCCGTCCCAGACGATTCTCATTAACCCCATTCACATAGTGACGCGATTCTCCACGAATATCTTTGGTGTGTCAGATCCGCTCGTGCGCGAGGCCTTGGAACTTATTCATTCGGGCTTCGGCAAGGGTATTTCGGTGAAACGCATCGCATCAGAACTGGCGGTGTCACGTCCAACGCTGGAGCGGCGGTTCGCACTGGAGTTAAATCGGACCCCCGCTGCGGAAATTTCCCGGGTGCAGGCCGCATTCGCCCGCCGCAGTCTCCTGGATACCAACAAATCCGTGGTTCAGATCGCGTCAGAAGCCGGGTACTCCTCGGCCCGACAGTTGCGAGCGGCATTGAGCCAGCACTTTGCCGCCACACCGCGGGACATGCGAAAACTGAAAGTGACATGACCCTGAAATTACCGCCTTTACTGGAGCGCCGTTTATGGATCGTCGCACGTTTTTAACCCTCATGGGCACCGCGTCTTTGGCTGCCGTCGAGGATTCGCTCCCATCCGGATCGCGGGTGGCTGGTTCGACTTCCGCGTCCCACGTTTTGAATACCCCTGATTCGCCGATACCCTCCGCAGATGATCTGGCCGGAAGGTGGGTGAGTTTCGGCGACCTGCACACACTGCCTACCGTTAATAGTTTTATGGGGGGATGCCAGGTGGGCGCAGATCTGCTTTCCATTGAAGCCCTGACA